>DXEN01000006.1 GCA_019114945.1 Candidatus Parabacteroides intestinigallinarum
TTCTTCTCGTGTCATCATAACTTTACTTTTTGGACGTAAAGTTAATGATGGAAGTTGGAGAAGAAAATACGTGGTTTACCGAATGCTTACATTATTCTTAATAAATCAGATAAACCTCGCATGTTTCAAAATCTATTTCCCAATGTCCATTTTCAGTCTGTTCCCATTGATAGAGACTCGCATATTTATTCCACCATTTTTGTAACTTTGTAGTTGTTTCTCCTAAATCCATAACCACCTTGTCATAAATAGATGACGAATCATTAATGCTATTTATGAGTTCAAGAAGTCCATTTTTTCTTTCAAACAAATATTTGACTTCATCCCTTTCTTCTTTTGTTACAACACCAACTAATTTCTTCATAACTATTTTATTTTATCAAATGGATCGATATAATTAATTTCTTTTATATTATTATCAATCAATGTATTATCCCTATTTATTATATCTAGTAATAGTTTAGAAGTATTTCTTTCTATATGAGACATTATACATTGTTCATGCGAAGGAGTATTAACCTCCAATGTCATTTTCCTATTCAACCATATACATCTTTTACATTGATATGCATCACATATACGACATATAGGTGCATACTCCAATTGATATAACTGTTTGTTTTTAATCAAAATACCAGATTGAAGATTCCCAACATTATCTTGTGGATTATCAAGATAAAAAGCAGGACATATATAGAAACATCCATTAGGAGCTAATGTTAAATTACGAACACCAGCATTACAATTATTCATCTCATGTAAAAACATTCGGTCTGTAAGTATATTTACATGAATCTCTTTTTGACTATCATACACATTCTTAATATAAGATAACAATATTTCTAATACGCTCCTATACTTATCCATAGTTGAATCTTGAACTGATTCAACATCATCTATTATTAGATTTAGCCTCTCCAAGAAGTCTCCTTTTTTTATTATTTGATTTACAGCCTCTTCAATTTGAGCAAATTCAATA
Organism: Candidatus Parabacteroides intestinigallinarum; assembly: GCA_019114945.1. Lineage (GTDB taxonomy): Bacteria > Bacteroidota > Bacteroidia > Bacteroidales > Tannerellaceae > Parabacteroides > Parabacteroides intestinigallinarum. The sequence continues at coordinate 980 of DXEN01000006.1, forward strand.
TGTAAAATACAATTCTTCGCAAAAAAAGGATAATCAGTAAATTCTGTTAATGAAGAAAATACTTTAATTGAATCTTCTTGTCCTTCAATACAAGATGGCATTATCTTTAAATGTTTCACACTATCTATTATATATTTGTAATTCTCTGGTAGTTTGCAATTTGGATATACAAACTGAATAAACAAATTATTCTTCAAAGCAAACTTAATTCCTCCTTTTAAAACATCAAGAGGTATCCAATTTTCCACATTAGAGTTACTCTTATAATAACAATATGATACAGATTGTGTATGTAATAATATCACTAAATCCGTTAGTTTCATTTTCTAAATCACATTAATCCCAATTTATAATTCAATCTATTCCAATAGTAATTATTGGCTCTAACACGTGCTTTATGCATTTTACAAATAGCTGTAGAACGCTGGTAAATTGTATTTGTATCAGCAGCATCATAATTCTCACCTTGACACCATGCACAACCTTCTGCGACTTCACAATTGATGCACTCTTGTGTACTTTGAGTACATCTATCTAATGACAAAAATGGGCGCAATTTATTTTTATTAATCCCTTCTTTGATATTACCTATTATAATTGCCGGTTTTTCTCGTAATGAATATTGCGCAAACCGTGTACATGGATAAAAATTACCCTGTGCATCAATTGCTAACATCCTACCGGCACCACACCAATTCTCATTTTGCAAGGTGCAATCTAAAGGTCTTCCTATGTTTTCTTGAAAAAAAGAACATGTATATTTCTCATATAAATCATCATCTATAATTACATCAGCTAATTGTATTAACTGATCTTCAAATAAATTAGCATCTCCTTCTTTCCATACATTTTCAAATACACAATTAATATTGACTTCTGTAATTCCTAATTCATATAAGTGTAAAACACTTTCTTTTATATATGGAATATCATCACTACTAATTGTTACTTTAGTTGATGCATTTGGAAATTGTTTTAACCAAAGTGGAATATTTCTCACAACATCATCATAAGAACCTTTTCCATTTTTATATATTCGATTCAAATCGTGCTTTTTCCGAGTTCCATCAATTGTGATACCTATGCTCAAATGTTGATAATTCTTGTGAATATAACGTTGAACTCTTGCATCATCATACATTAATCCATTTGTCGAAAAATTGAAACGATAAGAATTAAACCAAATATGTCCCTTTTCATATAAAGAGACTTTTATATAATCACATATCTTATCAATTAAATCAATTTCTAAAAATGGTTCACCTCCTATAAAATCAAAAATTACAGACTGTTCAGGAAATAGCTCTTTATTAAGCAAGATATAGTCTATTGCTTCTTTTGCGGTATCAAAAGACATTCTTTCTTTCGAATTTTTTCCCACCAAATAGCAATATTTACATGCTAATTGGCATTCTTTTGTAACAATAAATGTAATATTCCTTGCTCTACCATCCTCCCATATGTTTTCCTGCTTTTTCATTATTGCACTTTATTTATTCACAAAAAATCAATCTGAAAACAATTAAAAGTTCCCCTATTTTGGAGAACTTTTAAAATTGCTTCTGTTATTTCTTCTTGCTTTTATTAATAGGTATACCCACTACAACTGCCAGAACAGCTATAAGAACAAGCTCTACCACAAGAACCTTTACATCCACCATCGCATGTTCCAGAACAACTGCCAGAACAGCTATAAGAACAAGCTCTACCACAAGAAGCTCTACAACCACCTGTACAACCCCAATCACATCCCATTTCAACTTCACTCTCTTCACTTTCATTACTTGATAACTGATTGGTTGCTTTCCCTTCTATGGAAAAGTTAGACAATGCTATCCCTCCCAATATAGGAAGTACCCCCTTAGCTAATTTCTTAAAGAAGTTTCTTCGAGATTGCAACTCTTCGTTTTCGTTTCTCTTTTCTTCCATAACAAAAATCTTAACCGTCGCCTCCCGCGTCCCCTCCGTTCGGCATAAAACAAATAAAAAGGTGTGGGAACTGTATCGCTTTATCCTATTTCTCTGGCTTCTCGCATTGCCAATGGTACGGATAAAGCAACAGCAACCCACACCAATAGGATATAGTTTACCCATCACGGGTACGTGTATATCAAATGGTGGGGTGCTATTGCTACCATCTTCGTACCATTTCAAATTTTGCGAGAATCTGAGAAATAGAAGATAATCTCAATAACACCTTTCGTTTAAATATGTCCCTCCTCGGCAGGCTCAACGCTTTGAGCATGAGGAGTTATTGCAAAGTTACAAAAAGTGTTTATTTCGTATCCAAACCAATAGCATTAAATTATGTTATAATTCCCTATCCTTTCGACTCTTGTTTCATCGCGAAGATAGAAAAACGCTACGGGATATATAGGATATATTTTTACACTCCGATTCGTATCCTTTCCGGCTTAGCGCATAAAGGAAAGCAGGGGAGGAAACGTCAAAAATTTCCTCCGAAGAAAACTGGAGTTTCCCCCGAAGAAAACTATAGTTCCCTCCGAAAGAAACTGGAGTTCCCTCCGAAGGAAACGAAAATTCCCTTTCAGCCCCCCGATTTGTTTCCTTTCTGGCTTAACTCATAAAGGAAGGCTGGAGGGACGCGGACGAACTCATACTTCGCGGAACCATTCATACGCTCTCCCTCATAATCCTTCATCAACTTGTTGTAATACCCTAAATCCAGATAGTTCTCCGGATTGCTCGCGAATCCGCAGACGTAGAGCACGCAGAGTATCAACTCTTTCTCCTTGTTGGAGATGGACGCCCCTTGCCTCCGCTTGGCGGAAGAAACGCCTTTCATATCCAAGAACTTCCGGAGGCATTGGGCGAAGAAGTAGCTGGCCTTCCGCCCGGAATCCGCCTTGTCCGCCGGCGATACCGCGCATACCTCATTATCATACAAATATTTATCAAAGACGGACATCCTTTCCTCGGCAAGCGTCAGGGAAAGATATTTCAGGAGGAGGGGATCGGTAAGCGTGAACGTCTTGCCATTCTCCGCCTTATAGGTAATCCGCCTCATCGGGCCGTTGCTCGCGAGAAAATCCCGCAAATCTTGATACGTCTCCTTCGCGTTTTTCCGCGTCGCGAGTCGGTTTAGGCAAGCGTCGGCGACATAATCGTACAGGTAAAGCGTCAGTCCCCAAAAGGATTCCGGGTTGAGCGCCAACCCCGCGAGGAGTTCCCGCAAGCGTCCGTGCGCCTCGTATCGCTCCCGCGTGAAAGGAACGGAAGCCACGATCGCGTCGTAATGATACGCGAAAACGGCCGGGAACCAATTGTTCTCCAAACGCGGGTCGCCATACTCATCCTCCAGGACAACCGCCTGATATTCCGCGAAATACCTAACGACATACGCCATCAAGGGATCGTCAATGTGTGTCGGTGCCATATCCATAATTCCACATCTCTGTTATCTTTACCTCCTTATTCGGATTGAAACAGCATTCTTATATAGGGATTCTCGCGCAATTCCAGTATGCAGGAATCCGTGCGGATCGTATCGCCATTGCCCAAATAAAGATCAGCCAACCCAAACAACTCGTATCCATAGCTCTCGCTGGCTTTCCCCTCCGCTTCTTCTCGCTCAACCCGTGCGCAAACTTGCTTTTGCAACTCAATCGCCCTGTCGTAATCGCCCAATCCTTCCGAATAGCAATCAATCAAGACCTTCGCGAGCGGGATGTAATCCGGGTGGAAGTAACCGCCAAACGCCTCCAATCCCATCACATGGGCGAAAGACATCTCATACAATTCCACCATCTTTTCCGCGAACAACCTTTCATGGGATGGACGGTAGTATTTCGCGTACAACGACAAGATCATATAGTGTAAATCTTTCTCATGCCCGATCGTATTGGATGGATGCCCATAGATATTTACTCTCTCTTTATCAAATAAATCCAATAACCGCTTGGGCTCATTCCGCTGTACATAAAGGATGCATTGTTTAATCACGGAATCTACATGCTGTATATTCCGATGATACTCTTCCTCGCCATAATCATCTCCCAAAGCCTCGGAAACCGTCCGAGCGGCCTGATTGGCTTTCCTCGCATAAGCCGTATCGACTTCCAGATAAGGCAACAAGACCTCCTGTAATGAATCCTGCTCGCCTTTTGTCAGCGAGCCATCCGGTATCTCGATCGTATCCAATTTAACCTCATCCGATACCGTTACTTGTTCGCGGGTATTACACCCCACCAAACACAATCCCAATAAAACAATCCAATATTTCATTTCATCTTCCTATAAATAAATTCATAATCCTTTCTATAAAAGAATAAACGATATATTTCTTTCTCAGGAGCTTATAAAACCCATTCTTTGACGAAGGAGATGAACGATAAGTAATCTCATCGCATTAACTCCTCCCTCAACTTCTCCACCCCTTTTGTGGCGACCTCCTTTATCCGCACAAACCTCTCTGTCACTTTATCGGATAAATCCGTTGGATCGATCACATAACAAGGGATTTCCGGACGTGCACGATAAACCAACGTGGCCGCGGGATTCACTTCCAAAGAGGTTCCTATCACGACAAAGATATCCGCCGCTTTTACGTAATCCATCGCCACTTCCATCGCGTATACGCTCTCGCCAAACCAGACGACGAACGGTCTCAATTGGGAGCCATCCTCCGCCTTGTCCCCCATTTTTATAGGCTTATCCAATGGGTATTCCTTGATACAATTGGGATCCAACTTATTTTTAGAGGAAGTCACTTTCGTCAACTCGCCATGCAGATGGATGACATGGCCGCTCCCCGCTCTCTCGTGCAGATTATCCACGTTCTGGGTAAGGATTGTCACGTCATACGCTTTCTCCAATTCCGCCAATACCTGATGAGCGTGGTTGGGCTCCACTTCCAGCAATCGCTTCCTTCTGTAATTATAGAAGTCCAACACCAACTCCGGATTCGCCTTCCATCCTCCTATACTGGCTAATCGCGATGAATCGTATTTATTCCACAATCCATCCTTATCCCTGAATGTCGCCAATCCACTTTCCGCGCTGATTCCCGCCCCGGTGAATACGACTAATTTCCGTTTCTTTGATAATTTGTGCATAGGTCAATCGCTATTTTTGATTCTCATTACATCCCCGTGTACTATCATCCCATCAACAACCTTCTTTGCATCAGGGATAATCACCAGACATTTATCTATCGAATAACTACCTAAAAGGTAAACGCGAAGAGAGGACTTTTTCGCCAAAGCGTCAAGAAATAGCGCGACGCTTGTATGAAACACGACCCGGGTTGTATGAAATGAGGTTAATCGCGGGGATGTTATTTTCCCTAAACGTTCATGGAATCTTACACAAGCGTTCGCAAGAAAAGATGCGATAAGAGTAAAAAACTACTCCGAGGCTCTATGTTAAAAGCCTCTGTCTGCCTCAGACAAGATTCAAGTCGAGCCTGAGTGTAATGCCCAAGGCTGCGACGATGCGAATGAAAGAGGACAGTTGCAGGTCGGTCTCACCTTTCTCCAGACGACTGATATAGGAACGCTCGCGCCCGACGCGCTCCGCTAATTCCTTTTGGGTGATGCCGAGTGCCTTGCGGCGATCACGCAACACCTCGCCATAATACCATGCCAATGCCTTGGCGTTGAACTCGGCGCGTTCCGGACTTCCCGCCTCGCCCACTTCGCGCGCCAACATGGTTTCCGCCGTCTCAAAGCCAGGTTTCTTACCGAAGTCCACCTGACGAAGCTTCTTCAATTCTTCCATTGTCAGTCTGTTGTTCATCGATGTCATAGTAAACTCCTTAAAATGTTAATCGCCTTTGTTATTTCCCTGTCGTAATCCTTGGTGCTTTTCTTCACAAAGCCATTCAGCAGGATGACAATGCATCACGAATGTAACTAATTAGTCACATCCGGCCAAATCTTTTGTCAAAAAACCGCTTGTTCTCTTTCGTTTCCGCTCTAATCGCACGCTACTTGTATGAAACACGCCCCGTGCTGTATGAAATGAGTCCGATGGGTCGGCAAAGTCACGTATGTGCGTTGGCATTTTAACATACGTGCATCGGGGATTTCAGCTATCTCCTAGGACCAACGCACCTATGTGCGTCCCTAAGCGACAAGCACCTTTAACTTCCCAATCTGTTTTCCCTTATAGCCTTCTGCCGGTTCAACATCTCCTGCTGCATTCTTTTCGCCTCCAACGATATTGGCCGCCTCTTCCAAGATTCGATCGACGCTTGGCTTGTTTCCATCCATTGCTTATGAAATTCATTAATGTACTCCATATCACTTTTCTTTTACACAAAAAGACCTCTTTTCCTTGTATTCCTTTTATTGTTTTGGCGGATTTCTCAAAAATGTTTGTATATTTCCCTATTCATCGAACCATAACTTCCAAACACGAAAAAAAAGCGACTACGTTTTTAACCGCAATCGCTTTCTCGTGTAGCGAGACCGAGGATTGAACTCGGGACCTCATGATTATGAATCATGCGCTCTAACCAGCTGAGCTATCTCGCCATCTTTCATTCCTTGAATGACGGTGCAAAAGTATAGGTTATTTTCGAATTACGCAACAAAAACGCATAAAAAAATCGGCTCTTTCTGAAGCCCTCTTGATAAGAAGTTAATTATTAGCGACATTTTAAGCGATAAAATTATGACAGATTCAAATCTTTTACGTACCTTGCGCCGAAGAAAGAACAACAAACGCATGGAAAAAGAGAAGTTTCATATCGAATACATTTTCGATAAAGTTTCGCGACGGAGTTTGTGGAATCATGTCACCTCGGCATTAGGGCTTTCCGCTTGGTTCGCGGACGAGGTTACCATACAGGGAAATCTGTACACATTCCGTTGGAACAAAGAAAAACAGCAAGCAAGGGTAATCGAATCGAAACCGGAGACACAGATACGCTACCAATGGGTGGACGAGGAAGACAAGAGCGCGTATTTCGAATTCGCCATCCATACGATTGAGCTGACCGGCTCCACGGCGCTGGAGATAACCGACTTCGCCGAGCCGGGAGAAAAGACGGACTCCATCGATCTGTGGGACTCGCAGGTAGAGGACTTGAAGCGAACATTAGGCATTTAGGGTAGTTTTGCAGAATTCCTGTGGGGTATTATCGTTTTTTACACTACTTTTGCCCTTCCAACCTGATTTAGGCAATGTTGAGGATAAAACGATTATATACTTTTATGTTGCAGACATTCCTGCCGCTGTTTCTCATGACGTTCGGCATTTGTCTGTTCATCGTGTTGATGCAGTTCCTTTGGAGATACATCGACGATATGGTCGGGAAAGGTCTCGGCATCCCCGTATTGGCGGAAATGTTCATGTATGCGGCGCTTTTCCTGGTCCCGATGGCTTTGCCCTTGGCGGTCTTATTGGCCTCGCTGATGACCTTCGGGAATTTAGGGGAACGCCTGGAGTTGCTGGCGATGAAATCCGCCGGCGTCTCGCTCATCCGCATCATGCGCCCCTTGATTATCACCCTGCTGTTCGTGAGCGTAGGCGCTTTCTTTTTCCAGAACTACGCCATGCCGGTCATCCAGGTCAAGCTCTATACCTTATTATATTCGATGCGCCAGAAATCGCCGGAATTAGACATACCGGAAGGCTCGTTTTACAAGGACATACCGGGTTTCAATGTTTACGTAAAGGAGAAAATCAACCAAACGGGACTGCTGAAAGACGTAATGATCTACGATTACTCGGAAGGATTCAACAACGCGCGTGTGATTATCGCCGATTCCGGCCGGCTCAAGACCTCGGCGGACAAACTATTCCTGGTGCTCTCGCTCTACAACGGCGAATCGTTCGAGAACTTGAAAAGTCAGACGAGCGAGGCACAGCAGAGGAAAGCCGTCCCCTATCGCAGGGAATCGTTCAGCACCAAGGACATATTGATTGAATTCGATGCCAATTTCAATCGTACGGACGAATCGTTCATGCAAAATCAATACATGGGGAAAAACCTCGAGGACCTGCAATCGTCGATCGACTCGATGGGCATGCGTCTGGATAGCATCAAGAACATCAATGCCCAAAATATCTATGAGACCTCGTACGTCCGGACGGTCAAACAAAAAAGCACGAAGCAAGCGGACAAACCGGACAAAGCGGAGAAAACAGAGATAGAACGCTCCATTCCTCTCGCCACCATTCCCGGCATCGCGCTCGATTTCGATAGCGCTTACCAAGCGCAAACACCAGGCACCCAAGCCACGCTACTCGGACGGGCAAAAACATCGCTCGAACACATCAAGACGGACTATTATTTCCGGGCCGCCTCGGTAGGCGACGAGGCCTATAAGGTGCGCCGCCACCTGACCGAATGGCACAAGAAATTCACCGTTTCGTTCGCTTGCCTGATGTTCTTCTTTATCGGAGCTCCCTTGGGCGCGATTATCCGGAAAGGAGGATTGGGTGTGCCCGTCGTCATCTCGGTCATCCTCTTCATTTTCTACTATATCATCGACAATATGGGATTCAAGATGGCCCGCGACGGACGATGGGAGGCCTGGGAAGGTATGTGGCTCAGCTCGGCGGTACTGACCCCGATGGGCATCTTCCTGACCTACAAGGCCGTGAAGGATTCGGTAATCCTCAATGCCGATACGTATATCAACGCCTTGAAGAACCTGATCGGTAAGCGGGAAGGACGGAAAGTGGAGAAGAAGGAAGTGATTATTTACACACCGGATTACGACGCGGTTCTGCCCAAGCTGCGACAGTTGACGGAAGAAAGCAAGGCATACATAGATGGGCATAAGCGCTGGATCAACTACCTGACTTTCTGGCGACAAGGCGGAAAAGACCCGCAGGCGGAACAATTGGCGATGGAAACGGAGGCGATCGTGGAGGAATTAAGCAACTCGGACCAGAACCTCCTCTTGAACAAGCTGATGGACTATCCGATTATCGGCGGATATAGCAACAAGCTGAGCAAACGCATGAACGAGAAAGTGGCGTTGGCGATCGGGATTTGCCTGCCTATCGGATTACCGGTTTATTTGCTGGCGGTTTACCAACGAAAATTACTCCGCCATGACATCTTAATGGTACAAAGAACCAGTCAAGAGTTGGTCGATATGATATATTCACTACATTTGCTGAAAAATAACCCAGCTATAAATCATCAATAAAGAATATGAGCGAGATTCAATTAAACACCATCGAGGAAGCTATCGAGGATTTCCGGGAAGGGAAATTCATCATCGTAGTAGATGACGAGGATCGGGAAAACGAGGGTGACTTCATTGTCGCCGCGGAGAAGATTACACCGGAGAAGGTCAACTTCATGCTGACACACGGACGAGGCGTGCTATGCGCACCGATCACGGAAGAGCGTTGCCAAGAGCTGGAATTGGATATGCAGGTAGCGAACAACACCTCGTTGCTGGGCACGCCGTTCACCATCACGGTGGATAAATTGGGCGGAGGCTGCACGACGGGTGTCTCCATGTACGACCGGGCACAGACGATCTTGGCGTTGGCCGACCCGAATACGAAACCTTCCGACTTGGGACGGCCCGGGCATATCAATCCGCTCCGCGCCCGGTCGCGCGGCGTCTTGCGTCGTGCCGGCCATACCGAGGCGGCGGTAGACTTGGCTAAATTGGCCGGATTATATCCCGCGGGAGCGTTGATCGAGATTATCAACGAGGACGGCACGATGGCGCGCCTGCCGCAGCTAATGGAAGTCTCGAAGAAATTCGGCATCAAGATTATCTGCATCAAGGACTTGATCGCTTATCGCCTGCGCACGGAGTCGATCGTAGAGAATGGCGTAGAGGTGGATCTGCCCACGGTTTACGGTCATTTCCGCCTGATCCCGTTCCGCCAGAAGAGCAACGGGCTGGAGCATATCGCCCTGATCAAAGGCACCTTCGAGAAAAACGAACCGATCTTGGTGCGCGTACATTCCTCGTGCGCCACGGGCGACATCTTCGGCTCTTTGCGGTGCGAGTGCGGCGAGCAGCTGCACGAGGCGATGCGCCGTATCGAGAAAGAGGGCAAAGGCGTAATCGTATACTTGAACCAAGAGGGTCGCGGCATCGGCTTGATGGAGAAAATCAAAGCCTATAAACTCCAAGAGAACGGATTCGACACGGTAGACGCCAACCTGCACCTCGGCCATCAGGCGGACGAGCGCGACTATGGCGTGGGCGCGCAAATCCTGCGCCACTTGGGCGTCACCAAGATGCGGCTGATGAGCAACAACCCTGTCAAGCGGGTCGGCTTGGAGGCCTACGGGCTGGAAGTGGTAGAGAATGTCCCTATCGAGGTTCGTCCCAACCCCTATAACGAGTTCTATATGAAGACGAAGAAGGAACGTATGGGACACATTTTGCATAATATCAAATAAGAAAGGATAAGAATCATGACACAAGTCTCAAATCGTTTAGCGAGTTTATCGCCATCCGCTACATTGGCGATGTCACAAAAAAGTAGCGAATTAAAGGCACAAGGCGTCGATGTGATCAACCTTAGCGTCGGAGAGCCGGATTTCAACACGCCCGATCATATCAAGGAAGCCGCGAAGAAGGCGATCGACGAGAACTATTCCCGCTACTCTCCCGTAGCCGGTTATCCGGCGTTGCGGAACGCGATTGTCGCCAAGCTGAAAAACGAGAACGGCTTGGAATATACGCCCGCGCAAATCTCGTGCGCCAACGGGGCCAAGCAATCCGTTTGCAACACGATATTGGTATTGGTCAATCCCGGCGACGAGGTGATCATCCCCGCTCCCTTCTGGGTCAGTTATCCGGAAATGGTCAAGCTGGCAGAAGGTAAACCGGTTATCGTTTCAGCCGGGATCGAGCAGGATTTCAAGATCACGCCGGCGCAATTAGAGGCGGCCATCACCCCAAAGACGAGAGCGTTGATTCTTTGCTCGCCCTCCAACCCAACCGGTTCGGTCTATAGCGCGGAAGAATTGGCAGGATTGGCGGAAGTGCTGAAGAAATATCCGGATATCATCGTGATCGCCGACGAGATTTACGAGCATATCAACTACATCGGCAAGCATAACAGCATCGCTTCCATCGAGGGCATGAAAGAGCGTACGGTCATCGTGAACGGCGTCTCCAAGGCGTATGCCATGACCGGATGGCGCATCGGTTTCATCGCCGGACCGGAATGGATCGTGAAAGCGGTCAACAAGCTGCAAGGCCAATACACGTCAGGCCCTTGCTCCGTTTCCCAGAAAGCGGCGGAAGCGGCTTATACGGGTACGCAACAACCCGTAGAGGAGATGCGCCAAGCGTTTGAGCGTCGCCGCGACCTGATCGTGAAGTTGGCGAAGGAAGTGCCCGGATTCGAGGTAAACAATCCGGAGGGTGCGTTCTATCTGTTCCCGAAATGTAGCTATTACTACGGCAAGAGCGATGGCACGCGTACGATCCAGAACGCCGACGACCTGGCGATGTACCTGCTGGAGGTCGGCCATGTGGCTTGCGTAGGCGGCACCTCGTTCGGAGCGCCCGAATGCATCCGCATGAGTTACGCCACCAGCGACGCGAATATCGTCGAGGCGATCAAACGCATGAAGGAGGCTTTGGCCCGGTTGAAATAAGCGCGAGGGGTTATCCTAATAAATAAAAGGCACGGATCTCACGGATAAAGTTGGGTTTACCCAACAACATAATTCCGTGAAATCCGTGCCTAAATTATCTCGCTACGCGGCTACCGATTATTCGGCACGCAACGTGAAACGCTTGAACGCGAGAATCTGCAACTCCGGATCGATCGCCTTCATCATATCACGAACCGTCCGCTTGCTATCCATGATATCCTCTTGGCTCAACAAGCAAACCTCTTTCATGAACTTGCTCAAACGACCTTTCGCGATGTTCTCGATCATCTGCTGCGGCAAGTTAGCGGCTTTCTCCTCGGCTACCTTCGCCTTCAAGTCGCGGATCTCCTGCGCTTGCGCCTCGGTAATGTTACCCTTCATGACGCCCTCGTTCAGGTGCTCCTCGTTCTCGGCGATATACAAGTTGAAGCCTGCCTTCTTCAAGGCTGCCTCTACCGCTTTCTGAACCTGCTCGGCTTTCGTCTTCTCGATAGCCACCTGGATCTCTTTCTCTTTCACGGACTCAGGAACGCCAGCCTCGTCGATCGCGATCGGGTTCATAGCGGCGATCTGCATAGCCACGTTGTGAGCGGCCTCCTCCGACTCCTTGTTGAAAGCGGCGATCGTACACAGTTGGTTCTTGCCCATGTGGTTGTAGATTGTCGTGTAAGCGCCCTCTACCAGGCAATAACCATCCAACTCCATCTTCTCGCCCGTGATACCGCTACGATCCGTAACAGCGTCTTGCACGGTACCATTGCCCATCGGCAACGCCTTCACCTCGTCCAACGTACGGCATCTGTTCGCTACGGCGGCATCCAGGATCGCTTGCGTCAAAGCGATGAAATCCGCGTTCTTCGCCACGAAGTCCGTCTCGCACTTCAAAGCGATGATAGCGGCGAAATTCCCGTCTTTCTTCGCCAACACGCAACCCTCGGAAGCGTCGCGGTCGGAACGCTTAGCGGCAATAGCCTGTCCTTTTTTACGGATAATCTCCATTGCCTTCTCGATGTTACCATCCGCCTCGGTCAAAGCCTTCTTACAGTCCATCATACCAGCCCCGCTCATCTTGCGCAACTTGGTAATCTCTGCCATTGTTACAGCCATAATCTTATATCCTTTATCTTTAAGTTAAAATGTTTATACTCTAAAAAAAAGACAATGGGCAGTTGACGATCGACAGCATTGTCAAAAGCCAATCACCCATTGTATTTTCATGCGAATCGCCAATTATTAATGATTAATCGTCAATTGTCAATTTATAATTGTCCATTGATTTATGCCTCTTCCTGCTCAGACTTCTCGGCGGTCTCCTCGTTCGTAGCGGCTACCTCGTCGTCTTTCTTCGCGCTCTTCTTCACGGCCGATTTCGCCTTGCGCTCTCTCTTCGGAGCGGCCTCCTCGGCGGCCTCAGCGTCAAGTTTCTCTACCTTGCGCTCCTGCAAGCCCTCGTTCATAGCCTCGCATACGGCGCCCAGGACTACCTCGATCGACTTCGTAGCGTCGTCGTTAGCCGGGATTACATAATCGACAGTGTTCGGATCCGAATTCGTATCGACCATACCGAATACCGGGATACCCAAACGATTAGCCTCGCGAACGGCGATATGCTCTTTCATCACGTCAACAACGAACAAAGCCGACGGAAGACGCGTCAAATCGGCGATAGAGCCCAACGTCTTCTCCAACTTCGCGCGTTGGCGCGTAATCTGCAGTTTCTCTCTCTTAGAAAGGTTATCAAACGTACCATCTTTCGTCATCTTATCGATCGTGGTCATCTTCTTGATCGCCTTACGGATTGTCGGGAAGTTGGTCAACATACCACCCGGCCAACGCTCGATAACATAAGGCATACCCACAGAAGCGGCCTTCTCGGCGACAACTTGTTTAGCCTGTTTCTTGGTAGCGACGAACAGCACCTTCTTGCCTTGCTTAGCCAAGTTCTTCAGCACCTCGGCGGCCTCGTCTACTTTAGCAACTGTTTTATATAAGTCAATGATATGAATACCATTGCGCTCCATGAAAATATAAGGAGCCATGGCGGGATTCCACTTTCTCTTCAGGTGTCCGAAGTGTACCCCTGCCTCTAATAATTGATCAAAATTTACTCTTGACATTGTTTTCTTCTTAAATCGTTTACTTTCTTACTTGATTTTCAACCATCAGGTAGTCTCCCCACGTATCCGCACGCGAAAAGAATCCCGACAATTTAGATACTAAACGCTTCGTTTTACTTGTAAGGGACTCACAAATAACATTAACGTTTACTGAACTGGAATCTCTTACGAGCTTTCGGACGACCCGGCTTCTTACGCTCAACAACGCGTGCGTCGCGTGTGATGAAGCCCTCGGCTCTCAACGTAGCCTTATCTTCCGGATTGATCTTCACCAAGGCACGTGCGATCGCCAGGCGAGCCGCCTCCGATTGACCCTTGAAACCACCGCCATCCAAATTGATCTTGATATCATATTGCTCCGCCACGTTCAGCTTCGCCAACGGTTGCTTTACGATAAACTGAAGGATCGAAGAGGGGAAGTAATTCTCCAACTCACGATTGTTGATCATGATCTTTCCCGTACCCTCGCTAACGAATACGCGAGCGACCGCGGATTTACGTCTTCCTATTGCATTTACTACTTCCATCGCGATTATTTATAAGAGTTTATATCGATTAACTTAGGTTGTTGACCCTCATGCTTGTGATCAGCGCCCTCATACACGTACAAGTTGCCCAGCAACTTCGCGCCCAGACGATTCTTGGGCAACATGCCCTTTACTACCTTACGGAACAGACGGTCGGCGCCCTTCTTCATGAGCGAGCTCGGCGTGTACTCAACCTGTCCACCGGGATAACCGGTGTATCTCAAATAAATACGATCGTTCCACTTGTTACCCGTCAGAACGACTTTGTCTGCGTTGATGATAATTACGTTATCACCACAGTCAACGTGCGGAGTGTAATTGGGTTTGTATTTGCCGCGCAGGAGCTTCGCTACCTTCGCACACAGACGGCCTAATACCTGGCCCTCAGCGTCTACAACGACCCACTCTTTGTTTACAGTTGCCTTGTTTGCAGAAATGGTCTTAAAACTTAAAGTATCCACTGCTTAAAAATTAAATTAATTAATAACTCAAAAACCGCCTCAACAACATTGCCACGACGGACACATGACGCGACAACGCGTTAAGAACTAAACTATTAGTACAATTTGATAATAATCGGCTTGCAAAGGTACGGCTTTTCTCCGAAATAGCAAACAAATACAATTATTTTTCAGCGGATTAATCGCTTACGCCCAAGAACCCCTCTATATTCTTGGGAGTAATTATCGAGAAGCGGGCGTCGGGATAAGCCGTGGCGAACGCCTCCGGGCACTTCACCTTCGCCTTCCGGTCGTTCCATTTAAACTCAAAGGCCCGCAAAACCCCATCCTCTTCCTCGATGTAATCAATCTCCTTTTGCTGCTGCGTACGCCAAAACCACGACTGGGCGAAACTATTCCGATAAGCGTTCCGCTTCAGACGCTCGGCGATAGCGAAATTCTCCCACAACTCGCCCACGTCGGCCCGGTTTTCTATCTGCGCGAGATTGCCGATTACAGCGTTGCGAATACCGAGATCCCAGAAATAAATCTTCCGGCTTATCTTCAACTCGTTGCGCAGATTCCGGGAGAAACTTCCCAACCGAAATAAGATAAAGGACTTCTCCAGGATATCCACATACCGCTCGACCGTTTTGGAGTCAAGGCCAACCAGATTGCCGATCTCGTTATACGACACCTGGCTACCAATCTGGAGCGCGAGCGCTTTCAACAAACGCATGAGCTTATCGGGCTTACTGACGCTATCCAGCGAAAGTATATCTTTATAAAGGTAACTATCCGACAGTTCTTTCAGCACGATCTTCTCCTCGCCCGGATGACACACCACCTCCGGATAATAGCCATAAACAAGCCGGTGAGGAATCATGCGCAACTCCTCCAACAAGCTCGTATCGTCCACCAACTCCCGGAATGTCAAAGGAAACATCTTGAACTCGCGCTTGCGGCCCGTAAGCGACTCATTCACCTTCGAGGTCAACTCAAACGAGCTACTGCCGGTAGCGATCACTTGCGTAGCGGGTATCTGGTCCGTGACCAACTTCATGCGAAGCCCAACATCGGGAATACGCTGGGCCTCATCGATCACCAGGAATCGTTTGCCGCCCAACACGGCACGCATACGCGTAGATGACATATCGCAGAACAGGGCCTGCACGTCCATATCATCGCCATTCAGCCACAAAACGTCCTCCTGGCCACCCAATAGCTGGGTAAGCAACGTAGACTTGCCTACCTGACGCGCCCCTACGATAATAATGGCCTTATTCCCGCCCAACAACGGACGGATATTCTCCTCAAGCGTACGATGTATCATGCCTCCTCTGTTTGAGGCAAAAGTAATGAACTTTCTCCGGATTCCAAAATTCTTATAAGTTTTTCGGAATCGATTCCAAAATTCTTATAAGATTTTCGGAAACGAAGCGATTGAGAATTGACGATTGACAATTGACAATTCGTAACTCGTAATTCGCAACTCGTAATTTGTCATTCACGCTTGGCTTATCGCCGGAAGAAATAGCCCACCGAGAGGGTCACGTTGTTCTGGTAGACGGAAGTCTCGCCCTCGCGCTTCGTGGCACGGCGGTCGATCACGCCGCAAATAGAGCTGAGCGAAAGGAAGAACTTATTGCATTCCACGGTAAGGCCGATGTTGATGCCCATATCGCAGGGCTTCAAATCCTTCTCCTCGGAGATGCCGAAATGAAGGTCCGGATTGGTCTCGCGGCTCTTCATCTTACCGTAGAACGACCAATCGAACGAGGGGCCGGCGAATACCGACAAGAATATATCCGTGAAACGGAACGTGTACGCCACGTTCACGGGCACTTGCAGCGAGTAGTACCAGCACTTGTTATGCAACGCCATCCCGTGCAGGTCTTGATCCGAGTAATACGCGCCGCCTTGATGCACAAGCGCCAACTCCGGACGCAACGACCAGCGTTTGTTCGCGCTCAACGGGATATCCGCCACGCCCGCCACGCTAAAACCGAAACGGGAGCCCGCCTCGGCACGGTCGTTCACCTTCTGGATCAACGACGAATAAGCCCCACCGGCACGCACGCCGAAAGCCACTTGCGCCCGTGCAGACAGGAGCGCCATGCAGGCGACACACAACAACAGGATTTTTCTCATAAACCGCTTCTTTCGATTGCCTTACTTACGGGAACAAAGATAGAGATTTTTCTTTCGTAGAAATAGAATTGGGCACGGATTTCACGAATTTCACGGATTATTTTCTGTCCTCTCATCCGCAAATCGCGAGACCCGCGCCCATAAAGAAAGGGAGCGCGCCTTTCCGACACGCTCCCTCCTATTATCGCATCCGGGAATAATTCCCGTCAGATTAGCTCACTTTACTTTACTACTACCGAGATTGCCTCCGGCTCGCCCTCTACGCTGACAGCTACCAAACCGGCCGGTACGGCGATTGTCTGGTTGTCGGATGTCAACGTCGTGCTTGCCAACGCGCGGCCCTGGAAGTTGTAAACCGTCACGGTCTTACCGGCGGCGCCCTGTACCGTTACGGCGCCCTTGCCACCGATTACCTGTACGCCGTCAGCCTCTACCGAGATCTCCTCGTTATCCGTCGGCGTCAAGTCCGTAGCGTTCACGTTGAACAACTGAGCCTGCTCCTTAGCGCCCTCTACCAAGATACCGTTCAGGTAGCTTACGTACTTCGCCGGAGCGACCTCGATGCGGTATGCCTCCTCGTTGTTCTCGTCGATCGCGAAGGCGAACGTAGCGTTCGTTACACCTAATTTCTCGGTTACGTTCAACGTATCGGCGGCTGCGGCGCCTACGGCCTTCGTGATTGCCAACGAGTCAGTACCCAGACGCTTAGCGGCTACGAAACCGATTCTCGTCAAACCATCCTGAGAGTACTTGATCGTATCATTCTCACGTGCCAAAGAGTCAGCGTAAGATACCATGTAGAACTTCTCGGCGTTCCAAGCGGTGTCGGCTGCCACGATCGGCTTCGTGATGTAGTACGCGTAGCGGATGTTATCCTTGTGGTCTACATATGCCGTATCCATGATCAGCGAGTAGTCGGCGTCGATCGTCTCGTCCAAGCCCGTACGTTTTACCGTAGCGAACGGACCGATCTTCGTCACCTTCGACTCTGCGTCGCCGTTCAACGAGATGATCACGTTCGTCGAGCCATTGAAGCCGAAGTTCTTGTAGATATCCGTAGAGTTGTCTACCAAGTCGTAAACAAAAGCGGAAGCGGTAGAAGAACCAACAGCGACAGCCTCGCCATCCTGATTGTAAGACAACTTATAAGTAGCATAGAAGTCTTCGTAATCAGCACCCGGATTCAACGTACCCATCAATACCTCATACTGATTTGCCTCATCATTAATGCTTCTGAACTGCAAGTAATAACGGTCATCGACAACGTCTGTAACCTCCGGACGAACCTTTGTAACAATTACCTCACGACTTGAAGGATCGATATCCAAATACAGCGTATCTTTACCATCCTTAGCGATCAATTGATAAAATTGCTTCGTCAAGTTAGCGTCGTTCATCGCATACTCCTCAGTAATTTGCTTACCATCCACGATCATCGGAATCAAAGCCAACGCCTCTTCCTTATTCGAGGTAGCCGTCAGGATAGAATCCTCATTACCATTGAATGTCAAATAATACGGAGTCTCCATGTTCGCATAGTTGATAGCGGACAAAGCGAACTCTGAAATCTTCTGGATTTCCTCAGAAATATACTTATAACCTAAGTGACCTTCTTTCTCAACATCTGTTACCTCAACCAATTGAATGGTATCACGATCACTTGTCGTATAAATCATAGCGGACTCATCCTCTCCGACGATATACAATTTACCATTGCCGGCAAAACGAGAAGTATTGAAATCACGGTTCTCAAATGTATATTTATCATTGTTTTTCTCTACGATCCACTGCGTACCCGGAACATTCTTGTAAGCCTCTTTCGCTATATCCCAATAATCATTCGGTGTAGCAACTTGATACTTATTGTATTTATCCTCGCTTGCTACATTCTTATTAATGATAAAGTAGATAGCGCCATCCTTAACCAAGGTTGCCAAAGCCGGCTCATCGAAAGAAATACGAGTGTTCTTGCAAACCTCTGATGTCTTACCCTCGACATCTTTCAACAGGACAGACAACTCACGACCGCTACCCAAAGTACGAATGACAACTTGAGCCTCATAGAAATCAGAAGTAGAGGTATTCAAACTTGCGTCAGTGTACTCATTATACCAATGTCCTTCATCCGGAGCTACCGGAGCCAAACCGGTAATAACCAACGAGTCTGAGGAAGCTACCATATAATCATAGTTCTTTGCGTGGAACAGCGTGGAAGCCGCATATTTACCCAAAGCAGGAACCAAGATATAGCGCATAGTTCTACCATCAAAGTGATCATCGCTTACCAAAGGAATAATCTCATTCTTATCATAAGTCTCATCCTTATATTCAACACCATCTTGTGTAGCGACCGCATACTTATCCATAGTAGTCGTAGTCAAAGAAAGATATTTTTCTCTTTCCGCTACATAAATCGTATCCACTGATACATATGCTTTTTCCTCTCCTACTACAGCGAACGGATGGAAGCTATGGCCTTCAGTGTCCGTATAAGAAACCGGCTCTGACTCATCGAATGTAGGACCAGCTACTACCGCAAGCAAATTAGGCGTTTTAACAAAATTGGCAGCGATATAACCATTCGCATCAAGCACACCACTCGTTCCTTGTTCTCCATTCAAGTACTCAATAGGATCTACCTCATCATCACCAATTTTCACTTTATCACAAGACAACTCAGCGCCTGCGTATTGATAATTGCTCTTCATAAATTTCTGAGCCGCAGCATCGATAGCGTTCAAGGCCGTAGTCGTATTCGACGCGATTTTATCCAACTCATCAGTAATCTTCTTTACAGCCTCATTCAACGCTTTCACCTTCTCAGCTGCGTCTGCAACCTCAAACAAACCGTCTCTATTAAGTACCGCATATTCATACTTTGAAGGAGCATACTCGGACAATAAGGTCTTGATATTCGCAACTTGAGATTGTGTCACCGGCAATACTTTTGTTATTTCAGAGGTAGTAAGCAAACCGATGACCTCATTAATATCCGTCAAGTTCGGAGCGACCTCTCCTAATCCATTATCCTCAGAAATAACAATCTCATCCTCATTGTTATAACTCCAACGCAATTCAACAGCCTCTGTCAAAGCCACCTCCATCTCTCTCGCATAAGACTGAAGATCGGTCTTGATTTGAGCGACTTCCGCGATATCTTTCTTAGCGGCAGCTACCTTATCATTATAAGCCTTCGCATAATATTTAGCAGCGGAATATACAGTAGCGTCCGTCACAACGGATAATTCTGTAGCCGAAAGAACGTTACCGAAATCGGAACCGGAAGTAACCTCGTTGCTAAACGCCAATTGGAAACTCTTGTTACCTACCTCATTCAACAGATAATTCGCATAATAACCATCCGCGATAGGTCGAATCTCAAATTGCAAATCGCTATCATAAGTTACGTTATCGATGCCGAACTCTACTTCTTGACCATTAATCTGAGCCGTGTTGGTCGGGTTATTGCCCGTAAACGTATAAGTACCCGTTACTAACTTGATAACGCCATCCGTGTTCCGCTGCAGAATCCAAGCGGTCTTGGTCTTCGTAGCGGCATCATACTTCCAAGAGCCAAACTTCACTACCTTCGGCAAAGTCAACATATTAGTATTTTTGTTATAAGCAGACTCCGCTACACGAGCGATTTTTGTCTTACCGGAAGCAACAACAGCACCCGGAGAATAATACATAGACGCTTTCGACGCACCTTCCTTCGTCAAAGCGACAGCGCCATTCTCTTGGTTCTCCAAGTACACATCATAATGAGTAGTGAAACCATTCGCATCCTTAACAGGCGTTAAGGTCAATTGCCAGTTTTGCTTGTGGGAATCGTAAATAGAGGCAGCATAGGAAGCCAACGCCAAACTATCACGAACCGAGCTTTCACCAACAATAAGTTTCTCTGATCCCAGCATCAACTGAATCCGCTTATTCAAATCGACCGTAATGTCAGCAGCGAACGCAGAAGAGCCTAATCCACCGGCTACAAGGGCTGCAGCTAAAAGAGTAGAAAACTTTTTGTTCATAAATCGAATAATTTAATATTAATAATAGTGTTAATTAAAGTTCATTCATCGCATCGATCGTTCCTCCGGGCTTTCCCCTCCGGAAAAGCGCGCACGGAATCGTCGATTCTTATAGTCATTTGCAAAGGTACGCGTTTCTTCGACACCTGCAACCCTTCGCCCCCATTTTTTTCTTCCTTTATACGCTTTCTTATCAATCGGATAGGCTATCGGTTACAAAACATCGGCTTCCTTCTACGAAGACCCGCCCGCCCACGGAGCAACGCCCCTAAAGCCTCCCGTCCGCCTATATATAATAATGTACGCGCGTACATATTAATATATGTCTCTCGATTTTCATTTTGACACTTTGCATCCTAAAGTCCGTGAGAATCGATTTTTCCGGGCCACGGGACAGCTCGCTCGCGAAAACGAAAAAAAATTTCAGCAATCCACTGGCTCATAAGCAAGTATCGAAAATCGGCCCTTTAAGGGAGCGCCAACAAAAGGCCGCCACGCCCACCTTCTTGGCGGAAAGCCCCGTTTTCCTTCGAAGAAAACATCTTTTTCCTTCGAGAGAAAGTATATTTTCCTCCGAAAGAAAGCGAAATCCCTTCCGAGAGCATCTTGCGGCTCGGTTATTGACGGCTCACGATCCAGCCGCGACGCCCTCACGATGGGTATTCTCTCCGCACATAAATGCCCATCCTTAGCGCATGAGCCTCCCCGAAAAGGGATTTTCCCTGCATAGAGCGTTCTATTTCATGAATCTTAAAAACAGAGCGTGTCAGCGGAAAGGCTCGTTTTTCCGGCAAAATGTTCCTCAAAGCCCGTTCCCACAAGAAAAGCGATAAAACAAGAAAGCCCTTGCGTTTTCCGGCAAAAGCGTTATCTTTGTAAAAACCGAGAATAATATGAGAAACATTTTCATCGTATGCGCCTTATTGGCTTGCAACTTGTTTATGAACGCCCAGGAGAGCGAGAAATATCCGTTGGGCGATTACACGGAACTGACCGACACGAAGCCGCACGACGACGCGGCGACGTGGGACAAACTCGGCACGCCCACCCAACTGAGCTGGGGATCGACCGATGTCCGCTACCCGAAGTTGAGCATTCCGGACGTAAGGAAAACCAATCGCTGGCGGACGAAGGCATGGAAAGGCGAGCGAGTGAACGCGCAAGCCGTCCTGTGGACAAAGACGGGCGTAAAAGAGGCACAAGTCAGCGTGAGCGACCTGAGGAACGGATCGCACGTCATCCCCGCCTCGGCGATCAGCGCACATTTCGTACGCTACGTGATGACCGATGAGCTCAACAAGGATCGCAAGGGCGGTTGCGGCGTGCGGGAGAACAAGGCGGAATGGGATTCCTCCCTCGTGGCCGACGTGCTGGACATCGTGAAGGTACGCGACATCCAAGCCCGCGCCACGCAACCCATCTGGACGCAGGTACGCGTACCGGCATCCGCGCCGGCCGGCACCTATAAAGGGATATTGACCGTAAGCGGCAAGGACCTCGAATCGATGGAACTGCGTATCGAGGTGGACGTGACGAACCGCGTGCTTCCCGCCCCGAAAGAATGGGCGTTCCACTTGGATTTATGGCAAAACCCTTACGCCGTGGCCCGCTATTACCAAGTGCCGCTCTGGAGCGAGGCGCACTTCGAGGCCATGCGCCCCATCATGCGCATGCTGGCGGACGCCGGGCAGAAATCCATCACGACCAGCATCATGCACAAACCCTGGAACGGCCAGACCGAGGATCATTTCGATAGCATGGTGACCCGCGTCAAGAAAATCGACGGCACGTGGCAATACGATTACGCCGTGTTCGACAAATGGGTGGAATTCATGATGAACGAGATCGGGATCGACCAAATGATCAGTTGCTATACGATGATCCCTTGGAAGCTTTCGTTCGACTATTACGATGAGGCGACCAACCGGGTGCTCTTCGTCGACACGAAACCGGGCGAGGCGGCCTACGCCGACTATTGGGGCAGTTTCCTGAAAGATTTCGCCCGTCACTTGAAAGAGAAGGGCTGGTTCGAGAAGACCGCCATCTCGATGGACGAACGCCCGATGGAGGCGATGCGCGAGGCCATCAAGGTAATCAAGCAAGCCGACCCGGCGTTCAAGATCACCCTCGCGGGTAATTATCATCCGGAGATCCAACAAGATCTTTATTACCTAAGCATCCCTTACGGGCACTTGTTCCCCGCCGACGTGAAAGCCGAGCGTGAGCGGAAAGGGCAAATCAGCACCATGTACACTTGCTGCGCGGAGGCGTTCCCCAACACATTCACCTTCTCCGACCCGGCCGAGGCGGCTTGGACCGTATTGCACGCCTTAGCGGCCGGCTACGATGGCTACCTGCGATGGGCGGTAAACAGCTGGACCGCCGACCCGCTGCGCGACTCCCGTTTCCGCACATGGGCGGCGGGCGATACCTACAGCATCTATCCCGGTCCGCGTAGCTCGATCCGCTTCGAGCGGCTGGTAGAAGGCTTACAAGATTGCGAGAAAATCCGTGTCCTACGCGAGGAGTTCGAGGCGAAAGGAGCCCAAGGGAAGTTAAAGCGGCTCAACAAAGCGGTCGCTCAATGCACGCCGGAAGGCCTCGCCGAGACCCAACGATCCGCCTCGGAGATGGTTAATGAATTACATTCCTTATTGAACAATCTGTAGTAGCCGAGGCCTCGGTGAAGCCATCAAAAAGTCCGACGGAGTCACCGAGGTCTCAGTGACTCCGTCGGACTTTATTCTCGCCTATTCAGGGGAAGACGAGAAAGAGCAATTACTTTTCCCGAATAAAGATATTGATCGGCGTACCGGTGAAATCCCAGTTCTCGCGGATCTTGTTCTCCAAAAAACGCTTGTACGGATCCTTGATCCATTGCGGCAGGTTGCAGAAGAACGCGAACGAAGGCACCTGCCCCGCCGGCAGTTGCGTAATGTATTTAATCTTGATATACTTTCCTTTCCACGCGGGCGGCGGCGTATTCTCGATGATAGGAAGCATCACCTCGTTCAACTTTCCGGTCGGGACACGCCGCGAGCGGTTATCATAGACCTTCTTCGCCGCCTCGAGCACTTTCAGGATGCGTTGTTTCGTCAGCGCCGAGATGAACAAGATGGGGAAATCAGTGAACGGCGCCAAGCGACCCCGGATAGCCGTAATGTAAGCGTCTATCGCTCTCTGGCTCTTCTCCTCCACCAAATCCCACTTATTTACGCAAACCACCAAGCCTTTCTTATTCTTTTGCACGAGCGAGAAAATATTCATATCCTGGCTCTCGATGCCCCGTGTAGCGTCGATCATCAAGATGCACACATCCGAGTTCTCGATCGCCCGTATCGAGCGGATCACGGAATAATATTCCAAATCCTCGGTCACCTTCCCTTTCTTACGGATACCCGCCGTGTCTACCAAGTAGAAATTGAATCCGAACTTATTGTATTTCGTATAGATTGAGTCGCGGGTCGTACCAGCGATATCCGTCACGATATGACGATCCTCGCCGATAAAGGCGTTTATCAAGGACGATTTCCCCGCGTTCGGCCGTCCGATTACGGCAAGGCGGGGCAATTCCTCCTCCACGATCTCGGCATTCTCGGTCGGCAAGGTCGCTACGATCTTATCCAACAAATCACCGGAATAAGAGCCGTTAATAGCGGAGACGCAGAATGGATCGCCCAAGCCCAAGGCATAAAACTCGGCGGAACCGATATGCAGCCCGTAATTATCCGCCTTGTTGGCCACCACAATAACCGGTCGCTTACAACGGCGCAAGATATCGGCCACCTCCTGGTCCAAATCCGTAATGCCGTTTTGCACATCGACAACGAACAAGATCACGTCGGCCTCCTCGATCGCCACCTTCACTTGCTTATTGATCTCCTCCTCGAACACGTCGTCCGAGTTGACCACCCATCCGCCCGTGTCGATCAGCGAGAACTCCTTGCCTGTCCACTCCACCTTCCCATACTGGCGGTCGCGGGTCGTACCGGCCTCCTCGTTCACGATCGCTTGGCGCGTTCCTGTCAATCGATTGAAAAGCGTGGATTTACCCACGTTGGGCCTTCCCACTATCGCTACTATATTTCCCATAAATCTCTTTTTGCAATTATTAGTCCAGTTGGTAACCAAAGTTTCTCAACAAATTGTCCCGGTTCCGCCAATCTTTCTCTACCTTGACAAACATCTCCAGGAACACCTTCTTGTCGAAGAAACGTTCGATATCTTTCCGGGCCATCGCGCCAACCTTTTTCAACGCCTGCCCTTGATGTCCAATGATAATTCCCTTTTGAGAATCACGCTCCACGATGATCAACGCCTTAATGTGGATCATCTTCTCGCTTTCCTTGAACGACTCTACAACGACCTCCACGGAATAGGGCACCTCTTTTTGATAATAAAGAAGAATCTTCTCGCGGATAATCTCCGTCACGAAGAAACGAGCCGGCTTATCGGTCAACGCATCTTTCTCGAAATAAGGAGGCGACTCGGGCATCAACTCCTCTACCCGGCGCTTCACGTAATCCACGTTAAAGTTCGAGAGCGCGGAAATCGGGATAATCTCGGCTTTCGGGAGCAACTCCTTCCATACATCCACAAGCTTTTCCAACGCTTCCTGATTCGTCTGGTCGATTTTATTGATCAGCAGCAGCACCGGACACTCCATGCGCTCCACCCTGCGTAAGAAATCGCTATTCTTATCCACCGTCTCGACCACATCCGTCACATACAGCAACACGTCCGCGTCGCCCAAGGCGGATTCGGAAAAGTTGAGCATCGACTCCTGCAGCTTGTAATTCGGACGCAGGACACCCGGCGTATCCGAGTAAACGATCTGCATATCCTCCGTATTCACGATACCCATGATACGGTGCCGCGTCGTCTGCGCTTTCGAGGTGATGATAGAAAGCCGCTCGCCGACCAATCGATTCATCAACGTCGATTTCCCCACATTGGGGTTTCCTACGATATTGACAAAGCCCGACTTATGCTTTTTTTCCATCATAACCCCATTTCAGGTAAATCGATCCCCATGTAAATCCCGCCCCGAAAGCGGCCAGAATCAAATTATCGCCTTTCCTCAAGCGATCCTCCCACTCCCAAAGGCAAATAGGAATCGTTCCCGCGCTCGTGTTACCGTACTTTTGGATGTTTACCATCACCTTGTCCATCGAGACGCCCAATCGCTTCGCCGTAGCGTCGATAATGCGCAAGTTCGCCTGGTGCGGCACGATCCACGTGATATCGTCGTGTGTTAAATGATTCCGCTCCGCGATCTCGGCGGCTACGTCGGCCATGTAGGAAACCGCGTATTTGAATACATATTTCCCATCCTGATAAACGAAATGCTCTCGTTTATCCACCGTCTCATGACTTGGAGGATAAGCCGATCCTCCCGACTTCATCAGCAAATGAGGGTATCCGGAACCATCAGTCCGCAAGATCGTGTCCATCACCCCGATCTCCTCCGTCGTAGGTTCCAGCAAAACCGCGCCGCACGCATCGCCAAACAAAGGACAAGTGGAACGATCGGTATAATCCGTAATAGCGGTCATCTTATCGCCCGCCACTACGATTACTTTCTTATAACGTCCGGAACGAATATAATTCGCCCCAGTCTCCAAGGCATACAAAAAACCAGCGCATGCGCCTTGCATATCAAAGGTCATCGCATTCTTGCACCCTGTATGGTAAGCGATAATCGATGATGTCGTCGGGAAATGATGGTCCGGAGTCGTCGTAGCGGTCATAACCACCTCGATCTCTTCCGGGTTCACCTTCGTTTTCTCAAGTAATTGCTCAACAGCCCGTATACCCATGAAGGAAAGACCACGTCCCTCGCCTCTCAATATCCTACGTTCCTTGATGCCAACCCGCGTCATGATCCACTCATCAGTCGTATCAACCATCTTGGAGATATCCTCGTTTGTCAATACGTCTTCCGGAACATATCCGCCCACTCCCGTGATAACCGCATTTATCTTTTCCATAAATTCCAAATAATAAGACTATCTCAATTAAAAAAAGCCCTAAAAAATATTTTAGGGCTATTTTCTCGTTTATCAAACCTATATAAGTTGGACAAACTTATACAGCGGCTTCTTTCTCAATCGCTAATTTACCTCTGTAATAACCACACTCGCCACACACCGTATGATAGATGTGCCATGCGCCACAGTTCGGGCAAATTGCCATTGTCGGAGCTACAGCCTTGTCATGAGTTCTTCTCTTGGCTGTTCTTGTCTTACCTTGTCTTCTTTTAGGATGTGCCATTGTTTTATTTATTTAATTGTTATCATTCTCTACCAAACCTCTCAAAGCATCCCAACGAGGATCAGACGGAGTCGAAACACCATCATCGTCTTCCGGTTCCATGCCTTCGCCACCTACAGCCTCGCTAAAATCATCCTCGGTATTCCCCATGTTTCTAGCGGTATGCTGCTTCAGTTTCGAGGCCATTACCTTATTACATTTCCCCGGTGCGTGCACATGCTTCATCGGAATAGACAACGCTACAAACTCATACAGGAACCACGCGATATTTATAGCGCCTTCTTCTTCCGGTACGATCACGATCTCGTCGCTTTCCTCGGCATATTCCTTACCGAATTTTACCACTAAACGATTATGGGTCTCTATGGGAATCTCTACATCGTCCAAGCATCTATCGCATGGAACTACGACAACTCCCTCAATCTGAAAATCCATATCAAAGACCATCGACGACCGTTTCACCGTTAGCGATACGTTCACCTTGCCCTTTTGGACTTCGGTACCATCAATGTCCATAAAAAATTTATTCTCCAAAAGGTATTCAAATTCATGCACTCCCGGAGATAGATTCTTCAGATCTACATTGTATAACTTAAATTTCCCCAAAGCCTTTTAGTGTAAAAACCTTGCAAAGGTACGAAAAAACTTCACATAAACACAACACCTTTATGCTTATTTTTTCTTATAGCATAATTTAGCTTTTATACTTCCGCAACTTTATCCGGAAGGTAGTCCCTTTTCCAATCTCGGAACTCTTGACAAAGATCTTTCCATCTTGCAAGGACTCGATGATACGTTTCACCAACGAAAGTCCCAAGCCCCAACCCCGCGCTTTGGTCGTATATCCGGGATTGAACACAGTCTTGTATTTTGACTTAGGAATACCTCTGCCCGTATCCGTCAAGTCAATCCACACGCTCTTATCCTTCTCCTCTACCCGCAAAGTTATCTCACCTTGTCCCTCCATCGCGTCCACGGCGTTCTTGATCAGGTTCTCAATCACCCAAGCGAACAAAGAATCATTCATTAGAACCCAGATTGGCTTCTCCGGCAAATGAGTATGGATTTTTACTTTCGAGGAAATGCGCGTCTGCATATAGCCCAACGCGGTTCGAATGGATTCCAAGATATCCGTTGGTACCGGATCCGGATCGGAGCCAATCTTGGAAAAACGCTCCGCGATTGTTTGTAAACGTTTCACGTCCTTATCCATTTCCGCCAACAACACAGGATCGAGTTCTTTCGTGCGTAAATATTCCACCCAAGCGATCAAGGAAGAGATCGGCGTTCCCAATTGATGAGCGGTTTCTTTCGACAATCCCACCCATACCTTGTTCTGTTCCGCTTTCTTCGTACTAATCAACGCTAAAAAAGCGATTAAGATAAAAACGAATACAACAGACAATTGCGCATACGGATAAATCAATAAACGCTTCAAATTAATCGAATCGTCATAATACAGATATTGAAAAGTCCCATCTTCCATATCTATCACGATCGGCGGATTCTTGGCCTTCAATTCCCTTACCTTATAAGTCATGAATTCCCCCGCGTCTTTTTTCTCCGGAATCTCGATATTGTTATAGGAGACCACGCTATCGGTCTCATCGCACAAAATAACAGGTATAGAGGTATTCCCTTGAATAATTTTCAATATCAAATTCATATTCAGGCTGGGATTCTCACTGGTCATCACACGAGTCGCCTCGCTCCAGATTTCCATCTTTTGCCGCTCTTCCCGCGCTAAATCCTTAATCAATAAATCAGAAACAACCCCCGATGCTATCGCTATCAGTATAGCGACAAAAATAAAGGCTAATTTCCAACGCTGACGGGAATCGTATATACTATTCATAAGTCAATATCATCCGTATGTATTTTATAATAACGACCACGAACCTTTTTTATTGCTATGTACCATGCGCCTAAAAACGAAAAAGCCCCCGGCCATATCGACCGGGGGCTCTCCTGTTGAAAAACGGCGGCTACCTACTCTCCCACTATGCGCAGTACCATCGGCGCGGCGAGGCTTAACTTCTCTGTTCGGGATGGGA
>DXEN01000055.1 GCA_019114945.1 Candidatus Parabacteroides intestinigallinarum
GTCGATGAGACCTCGAAAAGGGAGTCTTATTTTCATTGCTGAAATATTTCTTTAATCGTTTGCGCGAGAAAATGATTTAGCATACCTTTGCATGATAGTAACGTCGTTTAAGCAGAAAATTCTAAACACAATTAAATAACTTAAATTATTATCTTATGTGGTTACTTAATTCTTCTATCGGGAGGAAGCTGATAATGAGTATATCAGGGCTCTTCCTAATTCTGTTTTTAGTGTTCCACCTGTGTATGAACATCGCGGCGGTATTCTCTGGCGAGGCTTACAACATGGTCTGTGAGTTGCTGGGGACGAACTGGTACGCGTTGGTTGGTACATTGGTCTTGGCGGCCGGCGTAGTGATACACTTTGTGTATGCGATTATGTTGACATTGCAGAACCGTCGTGCGCGCGGTAATGACCGTTATGCGTTGAGCGTTCGCCCGAAAGGCGTGGAATGGGCTTCGCAGAACATGTTCGTTTTGGGATTGATCGTGATTCTGTTCATGATCTTGCACTTCTCCCAATTCTGGTATCACATGATGTTCGCTGAATTGGCCGGAAATCATGCGGTTGAGGTAGGCGGGTCATTAATCGGCACGACTAATGGCGCGGCTTTCATCAACTACTATTTTCATGAAAGCTCATTGGCCGCTTTGTGGACTATCCTGTACATCGTTTGGTACGTGGCCTTGTGGTTCCATCTGACACACGGCTTTTGGTCGGCTATCCATACGTTGGGCTGGAACAATAATATTTGGTTGAGCCGTTGGGAATGTATCTCCAAGTGGGTCGCTACCATCATTTGCGGTTTGTTCGCGATCATCACGATCATCTTCTATTTGAAAGGTGTCGAGGTTCCGACCGTTGTGGACGTAGTAGAAGAGGTAATCGAATCATTATAATCAAGGAGACAAGGTTTTTAGAGGCATATGAGAGTCGGATAAGGTTTTAGGCGAGACGCATTGTTCAACTACTTTGTCAGAGGCTCAAGAACTCATCAACTGAAAAACTTAAAAACTAAAAAATATGGCTGAGATAAATTCAAAAATACCTGAAGGCCCGTTGGCTGAGAAATGGACCAATTATAAAGCTCACCAGAAATTGGTGAACCCGGCTAACAAACGCCGTTTGGATATTATTGTAGTAGGTACCGGTTTGGCCGGCGCTTCCGCGGCTGCCTCCTTGGCGGAGATGGGATTCAATGTGCTGAATTTCTGTATTCAGGATTCTCCGCGTCGTGCGCATTCTATCGCGGCGCAAGGTGGTATCAATGCGGCTAAGAACTATCAGAACGATGGCGACTCTGTCTATCGTTTATTCTATGATACGATCAAGGGTGGTGACTATCGTGCCCGTGAGGCGAACGTATATCGCTTGGCTGAAGTTTCCAACAATATTATCGACCAGTGCGTAGCACAAGGCGTTCCGTTCGCCCGCGAATACGGAGGCTTGCTGGATAACCGTTCATTCGGTGGCGCGCAGGTATCACGTACGTTCTATGCCCGTGGCCAGACGGGACAGCAGTTGTTGCTGGGCGCTTATTCCGCATTGAGCCGTCAGATCGGTAAGGGAAAGGTAAAGATGTACACACGTCACGAGATGTTGGACGTAGTGGTCATTGATGGTCGTGCCCGTGGTATCATCACCCGCAACTTGATTACCGGTAAGATCGAGCGCTATGCCGCCCATGCCGTAGTCGTTGCGACAGGTGGTTATGTAAACACCTTCTTCTTGTCAACCAACGCTATGGCATCGAATGGCTCCGCCGCTTGGCAATGCTACAAGAAGGGCGCTTACTTCGCTAACCCCTGTATGGTGCAGATCCACCCGACTTGTATTCCGGTGAAGGGCGACTTCCAGTCTAAGCTGACTTTGATGTCCGAGTCTTTGCGTAACGATGGTCGTATCTGGGTTCCGAAGAAATTGGAAGACGCGAAGGCATTGCAGGCCGGTACCAAGAAAGGTAAGGATATTCCAGAAGAAGACCGCGATTATTACTTGGAACGTCGTTATCCGGCCTTTGGTAACTTGGTTCCGCGTGACGTGGCTTCACGTGCCGCTAAGGAACGTTGCGATGCGGGCTATGGCGTAAACAACACAGGTCGTGCCGTATTCCTCGACTTCTCGGAAGCTATCGGTCGTCTGGGCAAGGAAGTGGTGAAGCAGAAATATGGTAACTTGTTCGATATGTACGAAGAGATTACCGATGATAATCCATACGAGACCCCGATGATGATTTATCCGGCATTGCACTACTCGATGGGTGGCCTGTGGGTAGATTATGAATTGATGACTTCTATTCCGGGCCTGTTCGCTATCGGCGAGGCAAACTTCTCCGACCACGGCGCTAACCGCTTGGGCGCTTCCGCATTGATGCAAGGTTTGGCCGATGGTTATTTCGTATTGCCTTATACGATTCAGAACTACTTGTCTGACCAGATCCAGGTTCCACGTTTCAGCACGGAGTTGCCGGAATTCGAGGCTGCCGAGAAAGCAATTAAAGATCGTATCAACAAGTTAATGAGCATCAAAGGTAAAGAGACCGTTGACTCTATCCACAAACGTCTAGGACATATCATGTGGGAACACATCGGTATGGCTCGCGACGAGAAGGGCTTGAAAGACGCTATCCAAATGTTGAAGGATTTGAAGAAGGAATTCTGGAGCAACGTTTTCATCCCGGGTTCAGGCGACGACCAGAACACCGAGCTTGAAAAAGCTTTACGTGTGGCCGACTTCCTCGAAATCGGTGAGTTGATGGCTCGCGATGCCTTGAATCGTGCAGAATCTTGCGGTGGTCATTTCCGCACAGAACACCAGACGGAAGAGGGCGAGGCACTCCGTCACGACGACAAGTTCATGTACGTAGCTTGCTGGGAATACCAAGGCGAGGACAAAGATCCTGTTATGTTGAAAGAGGATTTGAACTATCAGTTTGTTACTCCTCAAACACGTAATTACAAGAAGTAATAACATCAATTTCAAAACGTAGAAAAATATGGATAAAGATATAAAAGTCACCCTAAAGGTTTGGCGTCAGAAAGGTCCGAAAGAGAAAGGACAATTTGAGACTTACCCGATGGAGATCCATCAAAGTGTTTCTTTTCTGGAAATGTTGGATATCCTGAATGAGCGCTTGGTAAAAGAAGGCAAAGAACCTATTGTATTCGACCACGATTGCCGTGAGGGTATTTGCGGTATGTGCTCTCTTTACATCAATGGTCACCCACACGGCCCCGCTACGGGCGCGACGACCTGCCAATTATACATGCGCCGTTTCCACGATGGAGAGACTATTACGATCGAACCATGGCGTTCGGCCGGTTTCCCGGTTATTCGCGACTTAATGGTCGATCGTTACGCATACGATAAGATCATACAGGCAGGAGGTTTCGTTTCAGTAAATACAGGTGGCGTACCCGACGCGAATGCGATACCTATCCCTAAGAAAAATGCGGATTTGGCAATGGATGCTGCCGCTTGTATTGGTTGTGGAGCTTGTGCTGCCGCTTGCAAGAACGGTTCGGCCATGTTGTTCGTATCCGCTAAGGTTAGTCAGCTGGCATTACTGCCCCAAGGTCGTGTAGAGGCCGCTCGTCGTGCGAAAGCGATGGTCGCCAAGATGGACGAGCTCGGTTTCGGTAACTGTACGAACACACGTGCTTGCGAGATGGAGTGTCCGAAGAATATTTCGGTTAGCAATATCGCTCGTTTGAATCGCGAGTTTCTTTGCGCGAAGTTGAAAGACTAAACATTTCAATTCATTCATTTAACAAAAAAGGAGGATGTGTACCAAATACGCATCCTCTCTTTTTATGCAAACCAAGACTTAGAGATCAGTCTTTTGAACTTCCCATTTATAATCGATATATTCCCACGTTATTTGGTTCTCTGTATCAACATGTACCACGATATATCCCTCTTGCGTATCCACCAATGGACCGTTCCACCAATTAGCGCAGACGGCACCAGCGGTCACAAACCAATGGTCCCGTTCCAGTAATTCCTCGTGGATATGCTGATGTCCTTGCAATACCAAGCGTAAATCATAGCTTTTTAATAACTCGAACAAGGGTTTCGTATTGCTTATCATATCTAATCCCTTAAAATTTCCTTCCACAACGGGATAGTATAACGAAAGCATCGGCACGTGTAGGGATACTATGATGGGAGTCTTTTCCCCTACACTCCTCAAGTCTTTTTGCAGCCATTCCATCTGTTCGGCTCCTATCGAATAATTCCCTTCTTTATCTGGATCCATACTATTCAAAGCGATGAAATGTATTCCTTTATGGTCGAACGAATGATAGCTGGGACCGAAATATTTCTCGAATAGTTGGTAGCCTCTCTCGTCTTTTTGTCCTTCCCGAAAATAGAAGCGGTCATGATTCCCAATCGTAAAATGGCATTCCATCCCGCTTTCATCCACGATTTGGCGGAAACGGGCATGCAAAGCGTTAGCCGCATTCTCGTCTTCTTTCGGGAAACGATCGGTCTCCACGTTATCCCCTCCGAACCAAATGAAATCAACTTTGCGGGCTTTCGCATCACGTAATGCTTTTCGCAATCCCTCCTCGCTATTTTTCCCATCGTTCGGATTCAGATGCACGTCAGTGAAAAAAGCGAACGAGAATTTTTCTTTTCTCTTTGTTTGCTGAGGGGAAATCGCGCGCCCCGTACATCCAAACCATGACAAAGGCAACGCCATCCCACATGCGTATAAGAAATCTTTTCGATTCATATTTTGTTTATTTAAAATTGTGTTTCCCACATATTAAAACATATATATCAACACGCCTAACACACGGTGATTGGTAACCGTATGGTCGGAACGCACACGACCTCCATCCGATAGATCTACGTCGCCATACCAAGCGATGGAAGGGCTATACTCCACACCCACTTTCCAATGCGGCAAGTTGTACGAGAACTGGAAATTGGCGGTTAGCAACTGATCTACGTCTAAACCCACGCCATATGTATCGCCCATCAATGACTCACCCGCACCCAAATTCTTCAAGTAACCTAAGAAAATCCCCGGTTTCCATTTTTTCCCATATACAATGTTCAACCACGAAGTAGAAAAAAGGTAAGGTGCGTATTGTTGTTCACCTGTACGCGGATCGATCGCCGTGACGCCAAAACCTCCCAACATACAGGTTTGAGTCAAGTTGGAGGCGAGCAAGGTCTTCGCCATCACAGTCCAACGATCGTCTTGATACTTCGCATGCGCCTCGCCCGAGACAGAAGTGATTCGCTCATCGAGCTTAAATACCTGGCCGTTTACCTCGTTCCGCGTGCGCGGCACCAACGAAAGCACCTCTACGCCCGCGCCCACTTGCCATCCCGGCTTCTTGTAATCCAAGCCTACGTACACTTCCGGCACGCAACTATTCTTGATGTATTCCTCGCTTTTCCCGTTCGGTCCCGCCGAGAGATATTGCAATTGCCACATTATCGCGCCAGTAAACTGCCAGCCCTTCCGCAAATAGCGATACCGGATCTGCGGGCTCCGGTTGAAAGGTTGAAAAGGAGCGCCAGTCGATAAGTTCAGAATTTGCGGGGAAACCTCGCCAAACAAAGGATGCCAGGTTTGCCCCACTAAGAGGTTGGAGTTATCCCATTTCAAATTGACATAAGCATGCCGGATACGAAGAATCGCCCAATTACTGCCAGAGCCCCGGAAATCCGTTTCCAATTTCATAGAGGTTTCCGCTTTACCCACTCTCGGCCCCTGAACGTCGATACCCAAACGCGAGTAAAGGACATAAAAGCTGCCATTAGGGCTGGCATTCAGATCATTCCCATCCGCATCCAGCTCTATGTCCTTAGGATATAGGTGAAACAAACCATCCACGATCTCGCCATTCGCCCGCGAATTGTAAAACAAGTCGCCTCGCACCTGTCCGTAAAATTTGTAAGAGAAATTCTTCTTTTGCGCATATGCGCTTATCGCCAGGCATACGCACAATAATAAAAGTAAAACACGCTTCATTCTTTCTTTGATTTATATAGCCAGAGTCTATTTCGCCGCGAAAGTATATATTTTTGTTCATTCATTTGAAGAAACGAAATATTATTTGTTCCTTTGCTACCAAGTCGTAAAGTATCACGAACAAAACGAATTAATATTGTAAAAACTATATAGAGCGAAATGAGTAAAAAGAAGTTTTTATTGGAGGAGAAAGATATACCGACCGCCTGGTATAACATCGTAGCGGATATGGAAAACAAGCCGCTTCCCATCTTAAATCCGAAGACTAAACAACCCATGAAGGAAGAAGATATGTATCCTTTGTTCTCGAAGGCGGCTTCCCACCAAGAGATGAATACGACCGATACCTGGATCGAAATCCCCGAGGAGGTACGCGAGATGTATAAGGTATGGCGTCCGACCCCGTTAGTGCGCGCTACCGGACTGGAGAAAGCATTGGATACACCCGCTCATATTTATTTCAAGAACGAAAGTGTCAGCCCGATCGGTTCACACAAGTTAAACTCCGCTTTAGCGCAAGCCTATTATTGCAAGCAAGAGGGAGTGACCAACATCACGACCGAGACTGGCGCCGGACAATGGGGTGCCGCTCTCTCTTACGCGGCGAAAGCATTTGGCTTGGAACTGGCCGTTTATATGGTAAAAGTAAGTTACCATCAGAAACCTTATCGCCGTTCAATCATGCAGACGTTCGGAGCACAGGTGATCGCCTCTCCCAGTATGAGTACGAGAGCCGGACGCGATATCCTGACCGCCCACCCGAATTATCAGGGCAGCCTTGGCACGGCCATCTCAGAGGCCGTTGAATTGGCGATGCAAACACCCAATTGTAAATATACGTTAGGTAGCGTGATGAACCACGTGATGTTGCACCAAACCGTCATCGGTTTGGAGGCGGAGAAACAGATGGAAATGGCGGGCGAATATCCCGACGTGGTAATCGCTTGCTTCGGTGGCGGTTCCAATTTCTCCGGTATCGCATTCCCGTTCCTGCGGCATAAAATCAAGGAAGGCAAGGAAATCCGCGTAGTCGCCGCCGAGCCCGCGTCGTGCCCAAAGTTGACACGTGGACAATTCCAATACGATTTTGGAGATGAGGCTGGTTACACGCCACTAATCCCAATGTTCACGCTGGGCCACAATTTCGCCCCCGCGAATATCCACGCCGGTGGCTTACGCTATCATGGTGCCGGAGCTATCGTAAGCCAATTGATGAAAGACGGATTGATGAGCGCGGTCGACGTACAACAATTGGATACATTCAAGGCCGCTACCTTGTTCGCCCAAAGCGAGGGTATCATCCCGGCTCCGGAATCAGCTCACGCCATCGCCACAGCGATTCGCGAGGCGGAGCAGGCGAAGCTCGAAGGCAAGCCACGTACGATTTTATTTAACCTTTCCGGGCATGGTTTGATTGACATGGCGGCTTACGATCAATATTATGCGGGCGACTTGGCAAATTACGAAGTGAGCGACGAGGAAGTGGCACGGAATTTGAAAGATCTGGAACGTATCATTTAAGCTTCTCAAGGTTCAAAAGGGGGCCTTAGATTCTTAATAAGTATTAATTGAAATGTTTTTATGGTCTCTTTTCCGTCCATGACAAAAAAATAGTATAGTTTTGCATGATGATGGTTAAAAGGCCATTGGATGAAGGATGAATGAATAATTATATAGTAACATTTTAAACTTACATCAAAATTATGAACAGAAAGTTTTTATTGCCATTCTTCGTATTGGCAGCCATTTTAACGCTTTCTTCTTGTTCTAACAAGTTGAAACCGTTGGCAGAACAGTACATCAAAGCGGAACCGCAGCCGTTAGAGGCTATCGGAGGCAAAGTTCCTGTTACGATCAACGCTACTTTCCCTGAGAAGTGGTTTAACAAGAAAGCTGTCGTAACCGTAACCCCGGTATTGCGCTATGAAGGTGGCGAGGCATGGGGTACCGCTTACACGTATCAAGGCGAGAAGGTAGAGGGCAACAACCAAGTGATCCCGCAGAAAGAGGGCGCGAATGTAACGATGAAATCTACTTTCACCTACAAGCCTGAGATGAAAAAATCGGAGTTGTACTTAACGTTCGACGCGAAAGTAAAGAACAAGACGGTCAAATTGCCGGATGTAAAGATTGGCGAGGGCGTAGTAGCTACCTCAGAGCTGGCTGACGCGGGAACAGCTACAGCGGCTATCGGGGCTGATAAGTTCCAACGCATCATCAAAGAAGCGCACAACGCGAACATCATGTTCTTGATCCAACAAGCGAACTTGCGTTCCAGCGAGTTGAATTCTGACGCTATCAAAGAGTGGAAAGAGTTAGTAAAGAACGCTGACGAGGCTCCGAACCAAAACGTGGCTATCGAGATCAGCGCATACGCTTCTCCGGATGGTGGTGTTAAATTGAACACGGGCTTGGCTGAGAGACGTGAGGGCAATACCTCTAAGTACTTGAGCAAGGAATTGAAGAAAATGGAAGTAGACGCACCGGTAGACGCTCGTTATACCGCTCAGGACTGGGATGGTTTCAAGGAGTTGGTAGCCGCTTCTAACTTGCAAGACAAGGATTTAGTATTGCGTGTACTTTCTATGTACCAAGATCCGGAGACTCGCGAGAAAGAGATTAAGAATATCTCCGCTGTTTACTCTGAATTGGCAGAGACAATCCTTCCGCAATTGCGTCGTTCTCGCTTGACGGCTAATATCGAGATTATCGGCAAGTCTGATGATGAGATCAGCGCACTGGCAAAGAGCAATCCTTCAGAGTTGAACGAGGAAGAGATTCTGTACGCCGCAACATTAACGAACAACGATGCCGAGAAGATGGCTATCTATACAAAAGCTACAGAATTGTATCCGAACAGCTGCCGCGCTTGGAACAACGTTGGTATGATGGCATTCAAGGCTGGCGATTTGAACAAGGCTGAGCAAATGTTCAACAAGTCAAACTCTATCAAGAACAACGCCGAGGCGAACATGAACTTAGGTTTGATCGCTTTGACGAAGGGTGACCAAGCGAAAGCTCAACAGCAATTTGGCAACGCCGCTGGCGTAGCTGAGTTAAGCGAGGCTTTAGGTGTTCTTTATTTGGAGCAAGGCGAGTATGCGAAAGCAGTGAACTCGTTCGGTTCGATTAAGAGCAACAACGCCGCTTTGGCACAAATCATGGTTAAGGATTACAGCAAGGCTTCGCAGACTTTGAATGGCGTAGCTAATCCGGATGCCGTTACTTCTTACTTGAAGGCCGTTGTTGCCGCTCGTACGAACGACGCTAACGGTGTAATCAGCAATTTGAAAGACGCTATCGCGAAAGACGGCAACATGAAGAAAGAAGCCGCTATCGACTTAGAGTTCGCGAAATACGCTACGAACGCTGATTTCGCCGCTTTGGTAAAGTAATGCCCATAGAGTAGAAAATCCTAATAATGAAAAAGAGGGTGCGTCTTAGGATGCATCCTCTTTTCTTATAAAAGAAGGTGTGCTTAAAATGAATAGCACACCTTCTCTCGTGTTATGGTTATTGTTTATTGCCTGTTTTGCCGCTTGCGCTCGATCTCGTCTAAAATAATCTTGCGCATACGCATATGATTAGGCGTAATCTCCACATATTCATCGGCCTTGATATACTCTAACGCATCCTCCAAGCTGAATATCACGGGAGGAGCCAAGGATACCTTCTCGTCAGAGCCGGAAGCGCGCATATTTGTCAGTTTCTTTGACTTTGTGACATTTACCACCAAATCATTCTCTTTCGTATGCTCACCTACTACTTGGCCCGCATACACTTCCTCGCCGGGGGCAATAAAGAAACGTCCGCGCGATTGCAAATTATTTAACGCATACGCGAAAGCTTGCCCGGTCTCCATCGCTACGATGGAACCATTGGTCCGACGCTCTATATCACCTTTCCAAGGTTGATACTCCAAGAAACGATGCGCCATGATCGCCTCACCCGCGGAAGCGGTCAGCACGGCATTGTTCAAACCAATGATACCACGAGAAGGGATGGTGAACTCCAAATGCATACGATCGTTCTTGCTCTCCATCATGGTCATCTCGCCTTTCCGTTTAGTCACCATATCTATAATACGGCTCGCGCAATCTTCCGGCAAGTTAACGGTCAGTTGCTCTACCGGTTCACACTTCACGCCATCGATTTCCTTGATAATTACTTGCGGTTGCCCCACCTGCAACTCATATCCCTCGCGACGCATCGTCTCGATCAACACCGACAGGTGCAACACGCCTCGTCCGTATACCAGCCATGAATCCGCTGAGTCGGTCGGCAGTACACGAAGAGCCAAGTTCTTGTCTAACTCCTTTAGCAAACGCTCGTGAATATGACGAGATGTCACGTATTTGCCATCCTTTCCGAAGAACGGAGAATTGTTGATGGTAAACAGCATCGACATCGTTGGCTCGTCAATAGCGATTGTCGGCAAGGCCTCCGGCTCGTTTATATCTGCGATTGTCTCGCCTATCTCGAAATTCTCGATGCCTACTACGGCGCAAATATCACCCGAGCGAACGGATTGTACCTTTGTACGACCCAATCCCTCGAATACATCCAATTCCTTTACCTTCGATTTCACCATGCCCCCATCACGTTTGCACAGCATAATTTCCTGTCCCTCGCGCAATTCGCCGCGATGGACACGTCCCACGGCGATACGTCCTACATATTTCGAATAGTCCAGCGAGGTAATCAACATTTGCGTAGGCCCCTCCAAAGTCTCGGGTTCCGGGATGTATTGGATAATAGCGTCGAGCAATGCCGTAATATCTTGCGTAGGCTTTTGCCAATCGTCTGACATCCAGCCTTGCTTGGCCGATCCATATATAGTCGGAAAATCCAATTGCTCCTCCGTAGCGTCCAAACTAAACATCAAGTCGAACACCATCTCTTGCACTTCCGATGGGCGGCAATTGGGCTTATCCACTTTGTTGATAACCACGATCGGCTTCAGGCCGATCTGAATCGCTTTCTGCAATACGAAACGCGTCTGCGGCATCGGACCTTCAAACGCATCGACCAACAACAGGCATCCATCAGCCATGTTCAACACTCGTTCCACCTCGCCTCCAAAATCGGCGTGCCCCGGCGTGTCGATAATATTGATCTTATACCCCTTGTAATTAATCGATACGTTCTTGGCCAGAATCGTAATGCCTCGTTCGCGTTCCAAGTCGTTACTATCCAAGAATTGGTCCGGCTCGGCCTGTCCTTCCCGGAAAAGCTTACCGGCTAACAACATCTTATCCACGAGCGTTGTTTTGCCGTGGTCTACGTGCGCGATAATCGCGATGTTTCTGATCTTTTGCATGGAAGACTAATTTATTGCCCGCGAAAATACGACATTTTCACGATATAGCTATGACATTCACGCTTCAATGCGGGAAAAAAGTCGTCCGATTCTATTGCCAATCCAAAAGGAATCCCTACCTTCGCGTTCGCTTAGATAACATAGTATTAATTTATTAAAGTAAAAAAGAATCATGTATTTAGATTCAGCGAAGAAAAAAGAATTATTCGAGAAGTATGGTAAGTCCGCTACGGACACGGGGTCTCCCGAAAGCCAAATCGCGTTGTTTACTTTCCGGATCGCTCACTTGACGGAGCACTTGAAGGCAAACCATAAGGATTTCGCTACGGAGCGTGCGTTGAAGATGTTGGTTGGTAAGCGTCGTCGTTTATTGGATTATTTAATCCGTATCGATATCAACCGCTATCGTGCCATCATCAAGGAACTTGGCATCAGAAAGTAAGAAAAACGGTTACGTGGAATAACAGAAAAGGCGGTCTCCTCGAAGGAGATCGCCTTTTTTATGCCCTTTTTGGAGAACCGTTTTCGTTTTTTAGTGGTAGAATAAAATATTATAGTAAATTCGCGTCGTTTTATTTCAATTTATAAAGAAGAGCGAGCAATAAATTACAAATTATATATAGCGCAATATGGGAAACAACAAAATTATCGGTGAGAAAATCAAGAACATTCGCGAGAGCAAGCAACTCTCTCTTGAGGAGGTCGCTGAACGCTCCGGATTAGGTATCGAACAGATCAAACGTATTGAAGGCAACGTGGACTTCCCTTCGTTGGCTCCGCTAATCAAGATCGCACGTGTATTGGGCGTGCGCTTAGGAACGTTCCTGGACGACCAAGCGGAACTGGGGCCTGTCATCTGCCGTAAGAAAGACAATGAGCGCGATGGTATCGGGTTTACCAACGACGATGTGCACGGCCACAAGCACATGGATTATCATTCCCTCTCGCAAGATAAGTCGGGACGCCACATGGAGCCGTTCCTGATCGAGATCGCCCCCGCCGAGGAGGGTGAAGATTTCGTTCCTTCCACGCACGAGGGCGAGGAGTTTATTTACGTGCTGGAAGGCATCGTCGAGATTAAATACGGGAAAAGCACCTTCGTGCTGGAGGAAGGCGATAGCATTTACTACGACTCTATCGTGTCGCATCACGTGCATGCCGCTACCGACCAGAAGGCGCGCATCTTAGGCGTGATTTATACACCTTATTAATATCGGGGCGCTTATGGAGTTGCAAGAG
The DNA here is from genome assembly GCA_019114945.1 of Candidatus Parabacteroides intestinigallinarum. Taxonomy (GTDB): domain Bacteria; phylum Bacteroidota; class Bacteroidia; order Bacteroidales; family Tannerellaceae; genus Parabacteroides; species Parabacteroides intestinigallinarum. The sequence continues at coordinate 12,552 of DXEN01000055.1, forward strand.
AGAACGCTCGGCCAATGGCTTGAGCATTGGGCGGAGACCACGCCCGACAAGGAGTATATCGTTTACTCCGACCGCGACTTGCGTTTCACGTGGAGCGCGTTCAATAAGCGTGTCGATGACATGGCGAAAGGAATGTTGGCGATTGGTATCACCCACGGGACGCACGTGGGCGTATGGGCTACCAACGTGCCGGATTGGCTCACCTTCCTCTACGCCGGGGCGAAGATCGGTGCCGTGCTGGTCACCATCAACACGAATTACAAGCAGAACGAGCTGGAATACCTCGTGGAGAACGCCGATATCCACACGATGTGCATCACCGATGGCGTGTTCGACGGAAGCTATGTCGATATGGTCTATACCATGCTGCCTGAGCTAAAGACCTCCCAACGGGGTTATCTGAAGAGCGAACGCTTCCCGCGGTTGAAAAACGTGGTCTACATCGGGCAAGAGAAATACCGGGGTATGTACAATACCCCTGAGATGCTGTTGCTCGGGCAGAACATCAGCGACGAGACGCTGGACGAGGCGAAGAAAAAGGTCAATTGCCACGACGTGGTGAATATGCAATACACTTCCGGAACGACCGGATTCCCGAAGGGCGTGATGCTGACGCACTATAACATTACCAACAACGGCTTCCTCACGGGCGAGCATATGAAATTCACGGCCGACGACAAGCTTTGTTGCTGCGTGCCGCTGTTCCACTGCTTCGGCGTGGTGCTCGCCTCGATGAACGTGCTGACGCACGGCTGTACGCAGGTGATGGTGGAGAAGTTCGACCCGCTGCTCGTGCTCGCCTCCGTGCACAAGGAGCGCTGCACGGCCCTGTACGGCGTACCGACGATGTTTATCGCCGAGTTGAACCATCCCATGTTCTCGATGTTCGACCTCACATCGCTGCGGACCGGTATCATGGCGGGCTCGCTCTGTCCGGTGGAGCTGATGCGGCAGGTGGACGAGAAGATGGGAATGCGTATCACCAGCGTCTACGGACTGACCGAGGCGTCGCCGGGTATGACGCACTCGCGCATCGACGATCCCGCCGAGGTACGCTACAATACCGTGGGGCACGAGTACGAGTTCACCGAGGTGCGCGTCATCGACCCGGAGACGGGCGAGGAATGTCCTACGGGCGTGCAGGGCGAGATGTGCAACCGCGGCTACAACACGATGAAAGGTTATTACAACAACCCCGCCGCGACCGACGAGGTAATCGACAAGAACGGCTTCCTGCACTCCGGCGACTTAGGCGTACGCGACGAGAACGGCAACTACCGCATCACCGGGCGCATCAAGGATATGATTATCCGTGGCGGCGAGAACATCTACCCCCGCGAGCTGGAGGAGTTCCTCTATCATTTCCCCGGCGTGAAAGACGTGCAAGTGGCCGCCGTCCCCTCCAAGAAATACGGCGAGGAAGTGGGCGCCTTCATCATCCTGCATGACGGAGCGACGGCTACCGAAGAGGAAGTAAAGGACTTTTGCCGCGGCAAGATCGCCCGCCACAAGATTCCGAAGTACATTTTCTTTGTCGATACCTTCCCGATGACCGGTAGCGGCAAAATCCAAAAGTTCAAATTGAAGGATCTCGCTCTTGAGTTACTCGCCCGGCAAGGTGTCACGCCGGTATAAACATACAGCTATGTGCGTTGGCCGACGCACGTATGTGTCTTGGCCAACGCACGTATGTTAAAATGCCGACGCACGTATGTGTCTTTCCACCGCTTCGCGGCATATGTCATTTCGCCTCTTGCCCAGCGATGGGCTCTTTCCCCGCTATCTTATCCACCACGACGGCTATCGCCCCGTCGCCCGTCACGTTGCAGGCGGTGCCGAAGCTATCCATCGCGATATACAAGGCGATCATCAGCGCCTGCAAGGTCTCATCGAATCCAAGCATACTCTCCAATACGCCCAGGGCCGCCATAATCGCCCCGCCCGGAACGCCCGGCGCCGCGACCATCGTGATACCCAGCATCATAATAAACCCGCTGAAGTCCGCCAACAGGATAGGTTGTCCGCTCATGTACAGGATAGCCATCGCGCAGGCGGTGATTTTCATCGTGCTACCCGCCAAATGGATGGTAGCGCAGAGCGGGACGGTAAAAATGGCGATGCTCTCGCGCACGCCGTTCTTGATGGTCTGCGCCAGCGTCACCGGAATGGTCGCCGCCGATGACTGCGTGCCCAACGCCGTCGCGTAGGCCGGCAGCATATTCCGCAAGAGCCAGATCGGGTTCTTTCCGGCCACGCCGCCCGCCACCGTGAATTGGATTAACAACAATACGATATGCAAGACGAAAATGACGACGATGACCTTCAGGAACATCGATATAATGCTCATCACCTGCCCGCTCACGGTCATGTTGAGGAAAATACCGAAAATGTGGAGCGGCAGCAAGGGGATGATTACCACCTCGATCAGTTTCGTGACGATATCCTTGAAGTCGGCGAAGGCGCGTTGCAACGTGACGCCCTCGATGTGCGACAAGCCCAAGCCGATGGTGAAGGAGAGCAGCAAGGCGGTCATCACGTCCATCAAAGGCGGCATGGCGACCTCGAAATAGGGCGTGAGCATGAAATCGCTGGGATTCTCCATGGCGGTCAGCTCCGTGTTCACCGGCAGGATATGCGGGAAAATCGCCGCGCCGCTGGCATAGGTGAAAAAGCCAGAGAAGAGGGTCGAGCCATAAGCGATAAGGGTCGTGATGAGCAGCAACTTCCCCGCGCCTTTCCCCAAATCGCCAATAGCCGGCGTGACCAACCCGAGGATGATGAGCGGGATGGCGAACGACAGGAAATTGCCGAACAAGGAGTTAAACGTAACGAAGATACGGGCGATCCCGTCCGGCAGGAACTGGCCGAACACGATACCCGCCACGATCGCGATAACGACCTTAGCTAACAGGGAAATCTTTATTCTCTTCATGATGTTGCTTTATTTTATAGCCGGTAGCGGCTACGAGAATACTCATTAACGGACTAATCAAGTTGAAAAAACAATAGGGCAGGTAAGCCATCGTGGAGACACCCAGGATGGTGGCTTGCGTCATACCGCAGGTGTTCCACGGCACCAGTACGGAGGTCACCGTAACGGCGTCTTCCGTGGTCCGGCTGAGCAAGCGGCTCTCGTAGCCCTTTTCCTTATAAATGCCCTTAAACATATTGCCGGTCAGGATGATGGAGATATACTGATCGGCGGTGACGATATTGAAAAACAAACCGGAACAGACGGTGGAGCTAACCAATCCGACTCGCTTCCGCATGAAACGGAAAAGCGTCGAGGTCAGGCTTTCCAGCATCCGGCTGGCGGTCATGGCGCCTCCGAAACACATGGCGCACAGAATCAACCAAATCGTATTCATCATGCCTCCCATGCCACGGGTGGAAACCAAATCGTTCAACGCGGCGTTGCCCGTATCAATGCCCGTACTGCCATACAGCGTCATGAGCGTTCCCTTGAAAAGCGAGGAGCCACCCGCGGACGAGTCACCCGCGATCTCATGGAGCAGATGCGGCTGGAAAAGGACCGCGAACAGAGCCGCCAGAATGGCCGAGACGAACAAGGTAATAAGGGGTGGCACCTTGCGGGCTATCAATACGCCCGTCACCACCGGCACGGCCAAGAGCCAGAGCGAGATGTGGAACGTCCCCTTCAGCGACGCGGCGAACTCCGCGATCTGGCTGGAGGCCTCGGTGGAATGCATGAACCCCGCCACCGTGAAAATCGCCAGCGTGATCAACATCGTCGGGGTTGTCGTAATCAACATATACCGGATATGCGTGAACAGGGGCGTGCCCGTCACGGAAGAGGCCAACACCGTCGTGTCCGATAGGGGCGATATCTTATCCCCGAAATAAGCGCCCGAGATAATGGCGCCCGCCACCCATCCCGTCTCGAATCCCTGTGCCTCGCCGATGCCCATCAGCGCGATACCGATGGTGGCGATCGTCGTCCACGAGCTACCCGTCATGACCGACACGATAGCGCATATCAGGCAACAGGAAGCGAGGAAGAATTGAGGATGGATGATTTGCATCCCGTAATAAATCAACGTAGGGACCACGCCACTGATCATCCAGCTCCCCGACAAGGCGCCGATAAGCAAAAGAATGAGCAAGGCGGTGGCCACGCCCAATATATTGTCGCAAATAGCCGCCTCTATCGCTTTCCAGCTGACTTTGCAGAACACCATCGCCAACAGGGAGGTAATCGCCGTGGTGGTCAGCAGCACGACTTGGCTGGCACCGTTCAAGGCATCGCTTCCGAATATACGTATCGTGACGAACAACAACGCGACCAGCGCGAGGATGGGTACGATGGAGAGCAAAGGGGAAGGCATTTTCGCCGAATGTTGATCCATGGTGTATCTAATCGTTTACATTTGATTCATAACGCCGCGAAAATACGGAAAATATCCTTTCATCCCTCCGTGATGGGGAAAATATATTCCGGGGGAGGAAATAAAGTTCATCCGGGTGAAACAATCTGTTTCTCCGCATGAAACAAAATGTTTCCTCGGGTGAAACAAAGTGTTTCATGCCCATGAAACATTTTGTTCCATAGGCATGGAACACTTCGTGCCACGGCACGGCTACGGGGTCAACGATAGGATTGTAATAATTCCGTCAGCTCGCGCACGCCCTCCGAGGCGCCCCGTTGGATATGCTCGATATCGGTCCGGTACGTTTGCACTTCCTTCGGGTCGATCAGGAAAATGGGTTGGCACCGGCGTACGTAGTTCAGTAACCCGGCGGCGGGATAGACGTTCAGGGAAGTGCCGATAATCACGAATATATCGCAATCCTCGACCCAACGGATGGCGGGCTCGATCATCGGTACCGGTTCGCCGAACCACACGACGAACGGGCGCAGCTGGTCGCCATGCGGATCCTTATCCCCTAAATGGATGTCCGGACGCTCGGGCGACAGATCGTAGGTCGTATTCAAATCCCGTACGGAACAAGCCTTCATCAACTCGCCATGCAAATGGATGACCTGGCTACTACCCGCCCGCTCGTGCAGGTTATCGATATTCTGCGTGATGACGCGGACATCGAAATCCTTCTCCAAGGCCGCCAGCCCAAGATGCCCGGCGTTCGGCCTCGTGTTCAGCAACTCCCTCCGGCGCTGGTTATAGAAATCGAGCACCATCTCCGGGTTCGCGGCGAAGCCCTCGGGCGTAGCCACGTCCTCCACCCGGTATTTCTCCCATAGCCCGTCCGAGTCGCGGAAGGTGGAGATCCCGCTCTCGGCGCTCATGCCGGCTCCTGTCAATACGACTAACTTCTTCATGCCTTTTCTGTTTAGTATTAATAACCACGAAATTACGACTTTAATTTCGTAAAAAGCTTAGATAGGAATTAAAAAGTTCTTAGGAAACGCTTTTATACGATTAAAAACATTACTTTCGCGCCTTGTAAATTAGTAGGATAATCAAGAAAAAGAATGGATAAGATTAGCTATGCGCTTGGGCTCAGCATCGGGAACAATTTCCAAAGCTCGGGCATCAAGGATCTTCAGGTAGAGGATTTCACACGGGGATTGATGGACGTATTGACCGACGCGAAACCCGCGATCAGTTACGACGAGGCGAAGTCGGTAATCAACGCTTATTTCGTGAAATTACGCCAAGAGAAGATGGCGTTGAACAAAGAGGCCGGGGAGGAGTTTTTGCGGATCAACAAGCACAAGGCCGGCGTGGTGGAGTTGCCCAGCGGCTTGCAATATGAGGTATTGAAAATGGGTACGGGTGCGAAGCCCACGGCGAAAGACAAAGTAAAATGCCATTATCACGGGACATTAATCAACGGCACGGTTTTTGATAGCTCCGTACAACGGGGTACGCCCGCGGTGTTCGGCGTGTCGCAAGTGATACCGGGATGGGTCGAGGCGTTGCAACTGATGCCGGTAGGCTCGAAATGGCGTTTGTTCGTCCCTTCCAACCTCGCGTACGGCGAGCACGGGGCGGGCGAGATTATCGAGCCGAACAGCACCTTGATTTTCGACGTGGAATTATTGGATATCGTAAAATAATAATATAGGAAAGAACATGAAGAAGTTAAGTGTATTGGTCGCTTCGGCGATCGTGGCGTTGGGCGCTTTTTCCACTTCTTGCGGCGACGCACGGAAGAGCGCGAGCCTGAAGACCTCTGTCGATAGCGCGAGCTACGCGATTGGTATCAGCACGGGCGCTGGTTATAAGGAAAACTTGAAGACATTGCCGGGCGGAGAGGCGAATATCGACGACTTGATCGCCGGATTCATCCAGGCGCTGGAAGGCGACTCTTCCGCGATGAAGATGACCCCGCAAGAGGCGCAACAATATTTGCAAACTTATTTTATCGAGGCACAGGCGCGCGAGGCACGCGAAACCAAGGAAGCCGGAGAGAAGTTCCTGGCCGAGAACAAGACCAAGGAAGGCGTGATCACGACCGAGAGCGGCTTGCAATACAAGGTGATCACGGAAGGTACGGGCGCGAAGCCGACCAAGGACGACAAGGTGAAGGTGCATTATACGGGTACGTTGCTGGACGGCACGAAGTTCGATAGCTCGCTCGACCGCGGCGAGCCCGCCCAGTTTGGCGTAGGCCAGGTCATCAAGGGCTGGACCGAGGGTCTGCAAATCATGCCGGTCGGTTCTAAATACATCTTCTGGATTCCCTCGGACTTGGCGTATGGCGAGCGTGGCGCCGGACGGGACATCAAGCCGAACAGCGTATTGAAATTCGAGGTAGAGCTGTTGGAGATCGTCAAAGACGACGCGAAGAAATAAAACATACGAGCACATATCCTTTGAGAAGTGGGCAATTTATGCTGAAAAGCATTTTTTGCCCACTTTTTCTATTTTATGCTCTATTTTTATTAGCAAAATGATATGGGATTCAAATTTAATATATACTTTTGTTGAAATACTAAAAGTAGAAGCGTATAATAAACCTATTTAAAATGGAAAAAATAGACAAGTTAGACCGGCAAATATTGAACATCATCTCCAAGAATGCCAGGATCCCATTCAAAGACGTGGCCGAGGAATGCGGAGTGTCGCGCGCCGCTATCCATCAGCGGGTCCAACGGATGATCGACATGAACGTGATCATCGGGTCGGGTTATCATATCAACCCGAAAGTCTTGGGCTACAATACGTGCACATACATAGGCGTTAAGTTGGAACGCGGCTCCATGTACAAGGAGGTCGTCCCGGAGTTTGAGAAAATACCGGAGGTCGTGGAATGCCATTTCACGACAGGCCCATACACGATGCTGATCAAGCTATATGCCCGCGACAACGAACATCTGATGGATTTGCTGAACTCGAAGATACAGGAGATTCCCGGCGTTACGGCAACGGAGACGCTGATTTCTTTGCGCCAGAGCGTGAAACGGGAGATTCCTATCTGTGATAGCAACGATTGACACACCGAGGAGGAGATTCGGAAACCCGGCCTGGTGACGAACACCGGGCTTTTTGTTTATTCGGGGTAATCGGTTATCTTTGTAAATCATAATCGAAAAGGAGCGTATGCGTGCATATTTAGGATTATTCGTGTGGATGCTTTGTTTATGGGCAGGGAGCGTACAGGCGGGGGAGACATTCCGTTTCCGGGTGTATTTAAAGGATAAAGGCGAGTCGGGCTACACGTTGGACAAGCCGCGGGAATTCCTCTCCTCGGAAGCGATCGCTCGTCGGACCCGGCAAGGTATCGCGCTATCGCCCACTGATTTGCCCATAGCGCAAGCCTATTTAGACACACTCTCCGCGCATGGCGGGCGACCGATATTAACAAGTAAATGGTTCGCTACGGTCGTTGTGTCTACGCCTGATAGCATCCAAGGCGAACGTCTCGCACGCCTCTCTATTGTCGATTCCGTCAAGTGGATCTGGAAAGGCGAGGAAGGCGCCGACGCGTCACCGCGGACGGAAAGCCAAGAGAAATTGGCTCCCAAGGAAAAACCAACCCGATCTTCTTATGGCTATGCAGAGAAACAAATCCAGATGCTAAACGGTATCAAGTTGCATAAGGCGGGATACCGGGGCGCAGGCATGCGTATCGCCGTGATCGACGAGGGATTCCGCCATGCCGACCGCATGAGTGTCTTCGACTCGCTGCGGGTATTGGGCACGCGTAATGTCGTTTCCCCCGACGAAAGCGTCTTCCAAGATGGCGACCATGGCACCAAGGTCCTATCCTGCTTAGCGGCGAACGCGCCGGGCTGGATAATCGGGACCGCTCCGGATGCCTCCTATTGGCTGATCAAAAGCGAGGATAGCCGCTCGGAGTACCCGATCGAGGAAGATTATTGGACGGCCGCCGTGGAGTTCGCCGATAGCGTAGGCGTAGATGTCATTTCTTCCTCTCTGGGATATTTTTCCTTTGACGCGAAGGAGTTGAATTATAGCCAAGCGCAATTAGACGGAAAGAGCGCCCTGATTAGCCGGGCGGCGCGGATGGCCGCCTCGAAAGGCATCTTATTATTCAGTAGCGCCGGGAATGAAGGGAATGGAACGTGGAAGAAAATCACCTTTCCCGCGGATGCCCCGGATATAATTTCCGTAGGCGCCATTACCCATAAAAAGCGAAAAAGCGCCTTTAGCTCGGTTGGCTTCACGGCCGACCAGCGGGTGAAGCCGGATGTAGTCGCTTTAGGATCGGGTTGTTGCGTGATCGATCCGCGAGGAGATATTCATTATGGCAATGGCACCTCATTCGCGGCACCCATATTGGCGGGCTTAGGCACTTGTTTGTGGCAAGCGCTTCCCGAGCTGACCAACCAAGAGATTATCCGGCTCATCCAACGTTCCGCGAGCAAGGCGAAACGACCGGATACGGAATTAGGTTATGGAATTCCCAACATGTATAAAGCCTATAAACAAGGACGCAAATATGTCGCGAAGAGAAGGTGAGATACAGCCCAATCCTATTCCTTCCGCCCAGGAGACGCTCTCGTTGCTGGAATTGAACAACCGTATCCGGGATGCTTTATCGGAAGCGCTTCCGGATACATATTGGGTACGCGCGGAGATGAGCGATGTGCGGGTAAACGCGTCGTCGGGGCATTGCTATCTGGAATTTGTCGAGAAAAACCCTCAAAGCGGCCAGCTGGTCGCCAAGGTACGTGGTTCGATTTGGGCACGGATCTTCCGGATGCTAAAGCCCTATTTCGAGATGGAAACGGGGCAGGCATTCGCCTCCGGGCTTAACGTATTGGTAAAAGTATCCGTTGAGTTCCACGAACTATACGGATTAAGCCTGAATGTATTGGACATCGACCCCACCTATACGATCGGCGATATGGCTCGCAAACGCATGGAAATAATCCGGCAATTGCAAGAGGAAGGTGTCTTTACCTTAAATAAGGAGTTGCCTTTCCCCATTTTGCCTCGAAGGATCGCCATCATTACCTCGCCCACGGCCGCGGGTTACGAGGATTTCATGAACCAATTGACGCACAACAAAAAGAACTATCCCTTTTATAGCCACTTGTTTCCGGCTCTCATGCAAGGCGATAAGACAGAGGCGTCGGTCATCGCGGCGTTGGATCGCATTTACAAACATCAGGCATTATTTGATGTCGTGGTGATTATCCGCGGTGGTGGGGCGACCTCGGATTTGAGCAGCTTCGACTCGTATTTGCTGGCGACGAACTGCGCCCAGTTCCCATTACCCATCATCACCGGCATCGGCCATGAACGGGACGATACAATCGTGGATATGGTAGCGCATACCCGCCTGAAAACACCCACCGCCGTGGCGGAATTCCTAATCAGCCGGATGGATGAGGCGGCAAGCGCGGTGGACGAATTACGGCAAGCGGTCATCACGCTCTCGTCCGATCAATTGATGCGGCAACGAAATTATTTGCGATTGCTCACGGCCCGTTTCCCATCGCTCGTGATGAATCGTGTGGAGCGTATTCGTTCCGACTTACGATCGCTGGCGGCTCGTTTTCCCGCTCAGATATCCAGCGCATTGAGTCAGCGGGAAGCAGGATTAGGAACGATAGCGCTTCGTTTACGGAACGCGACATCAACGGGATTGGCAGAGCGAGGGCGTTTCCTCCAGCTGACCGAGCAATTTATCAAAATGGCCTCGCCCGAATATATATTAAGGCGAGGATATAGCTTAACGATGAAGGAAGGAAAGATTGTCAAACATGCCGCTGAGTTGCGAGAAGGTGATGAATTAACGACTCGTTTCATGGATGGCGAGGTAAAGAGTATTGTTCAAGTAAAAAAAACAAACTAAGATATGGCGAAGAAAGAGGAATCATACAACGAGGCGATCAAGCGGTTGCGTGCGATCGTCGCGGAGATCGAGCAGGGAGATTTGGATGTCGATTTGCTGGCGGATCGGGTCAAGGAAGCGACTCGCTTAATTCAATTGTGCAAGGATAAATTATACAAGGTAGACGAGGAAGTCAAGAAAGTATTGGAGGAATTGTCGGATGAATAAATACGTAGTGATCGTAGCCGGCGGGAAAGGCCTCCGGATGGGAGGGGACTTGCCGAAGCAATTCATACCAATGCGGGGCAAACCCTTGTTGATGCATACGCTGGAGACATTCTATCGTTGGGACGCTTCCGTACGGGTCGTTCTGGTATTACCAGAGGCGCATCAAGCGTATTGGCGAATGCTATGCGAGGAAATCGGCTGCCAGGTGCCGCATGCGGTCGTGAACGGGGGAGAAGCACGCTTCTTCTCCGTAAAGCAAGGATTGGATTGGATTATTCATAAGGAAAGCATGGATGGCAAGAAAGGGTTGGCTGATTGCCTCATCGCCGTGCATGATGGCGTCCGTCCCTTCGTCGCTCCGGAAGTGATCTCATCATGTTTCGAACGGGCGGCAAGCACGAAAGCGGCTATACCGGTCGTTCCCTTGGTTGATTCGCTTCGCGAAAAAGACGAGAACGGAAGCCATCCGGTCGATCGCTCCCGCTATATAGCGGTACAGACACCGCAAGTGTTCGACGGAGCGCTGCTGCAAGAAGCCTATCGACAACCTTATTCCCCACGATTCACCGACGATGCCTCCGTCGTGGAAGCCCTTGGGTACACGATCGATACGGTTCCTGGCAATCGGGAGAATATCAAGATTACAACGCCTTTCGACTTGCGAGTCGCCGAGGCACTATTCAATAGCGAGGCATACGAATAATTAGTTCCCTTCGTTTTATAACAAATACATTATATTATACGTCTAAGAAAATAGAGCATATTCTAAAAAAAAGAGGAAAACGATGAAGACAAAAGTAATTTGGACAAAGACAATTTTATGCATGGCATTATTGTGCGGATGGTTTACTTCCGCGCAAGCGGTAGATCACGTAAAAGGAGACGGGAAATTGACAGCCAAGCAAATCACGGTGGCCGACTTTAACGCGATTAAGGTCGATGGCGTGATGGATTTTTACTATGAACAATCCGACGCGCCCGCAAAAGTAGAGGTAACGGTCGACCAGAATTTGCATCCATACGTGAATATCGAGGTGAACGATCGTACGCTGACCGTTAATTTCAAAGGGGCGAAAGTAGATCATTTCACGAAGTTTATCGTGCGGGCGAACTCGAAGTGGTTAGCGGAAGCAAAGCTTTCCGGCAACGCGAATCTGGTCGTAAACGGTCCGCTTACGGGCGATGAGACTACCATCAAAGCCAACGCGAACTGTCTGGTACAACTGAAAGGATTGGTTACGGTAGGAAAACTGGATCTGAATATCGCCGGAAGCGCGAATATGGTAGTGAATAACCTGAAAGCGGATAAGATAGAATGCGATATTGATGGTTCCGGATCTGTTACGTTAAAGGACGGCTCCGTGAAAGAAGGCGAGTACAGCGCGGTAGGCAGTGGCGATATACATGCCTTTGGGTTGTCGGTTTCCCAACTGACGTGTAAGATGGCAGGAAGCGGTCTGATGGAAGTAAACGCTCCGGATAAGCTGAAAGCGAACCTTATTGGTAAAGGCAAGATCCGTTACAAAGGCCCGACGACAATCGAGGAACGTATCATCGGGAAAGGTTCCATCGAGGAGGTAAAGTAAGAGGACGTATATAAGCAGGCGGGATCGGTGTTTACAACCATCCCGCTTGTTTGTACCAAGCGATGGCTTCCTCCAGCCCCCGACGCAACGTATATTCCGGCTTAAACTCCAAATCCTTTCGCAGAGGCTCAATATCACAAATCCAATTACGCTGTTTCAGAATGAGGTATTTATCCCGGTTAAGGGTCACGCTCTTGCCAATCAACTTGCCCAACCACTCGCAACAGCAACAAGCCGCATACACCAGCCCCAAGGGCACACGGGCATGCCAAACGTGTTTCTTTCCCAAAATCTCTTGAATCATCCGAGCGAATTCCTCATCCGTGTACACATCTCCATCCGCCACGAAATAATGACGATTTTGAACGCTTTCCTTTTCTAAAGCCAAGAAAGCGGCACGTGCCAAGTCCTTTACATAAATAAAAGTAATCCGTTGAGGTGTTAATCCTACCGTAAAGTCGAAACCCGAGTTCACGCTCTGTATTTCCAAAAAGTAATCTTTCTCGCCCGGACCGTAAACACCGGTCGGACGCAAGATCACGTAAGGAAAATATAATTGCTCGCGGACGTAATTCTCCGCATCCCGTTTGCTTTGTCCGTAGGCCGTATTCGGACGTTGCGGATCCTCCAAGCGTATCGGACGGAATGTCCGCTCATCGCCGGGGCCATAACTGCTCAAGCTACTCATCAGCAAGAACTTCTCTGGCGCGCAATTCGCGATAGCCAATGCTTCCACCAGGTTACGCGTGTATTCCGTATTTATCCGGAAGAAATTTCGCTTATCCGGAGTCTTCGTCAAACCGGCGTTGTGAATGACATAGTTCCACGCTCCATGTTCCCGTACGAATTCTTTCAATTGTACGACAAGCGCGTCCGGCCGCGCGTAAGGCAAATCGATAAAACGGATACGTTTATCGCTTAAACGTGCCCGACTGCTGGAAGCACGGACACCCGCCCATACCTCATAGCCACGGCGAAGCGCTTCCTCGACCAAAAAGCCGCCTATAAAACCGCTCGCGCCCGTAATCAGTATCTTTTTTCCGTTCATTTCTCCTTCATATAAAATGTATAATAATACCAAAGCAATCCGATCCAGTTCAGGAACACGATCGTTAGCATCCACAAGATCTTCTGCTTTTTGCTGATAAAAGGATTTTGCGATACGGCCTTGCATCCGAATAGGATTACGGAAATCCCCACGATATAGCCGATTTCCGGCAGACCTATCAAACAAAACATCCTATTCATGGCGCTTATTCGTGTTGATGATTCTTTAATACCCGGTGAGGCAGATTCCCATGTCCGATCAATTCAATCGGGCAGGCATACTTCTCATCGAGCCAATCCGCGGAAATATCGGTCCCAGGATGGTAATGCGACGTCTCGTTCACGCAAGCGATGTTCTTAACCATCGACAATACCGTACCTATATCGTGAGAGACCAAGATAATCGCGCTTTCCCGGTTGATCTCCTCTAATAGGGGATAGAAACGCGATTCGAAACGCTTGTCTACATATGAATTCGGTTCGTCTAATATCAACAACTCGGGGCGGGAGACAATCGAACGACCTAAAAGCACTCGCTGTAATTGACCACCGGACAACTCACCAATCGCCCTCTCGGATAAATCCGATAACTCCATTCGAGCGATAACCTCGTTTATCCGCTCCTTTTGCATAGCATTAAACGAACGAAACATAGGCTTTTCCGCGGAAAGCCCGGAAGAGATTACCTCTCGCACCGATATCGGGAATTTACGGTCGATCAAGCTCATTTGAGGCAGATAACCAATTTTCAGGGAAGAGACTTCTCCTCCATCCGTTCCATAGAAACGAACGGTCCCGCGGATAGGCGCCAATAGCCCCAAGATTACTTTCAAGAGCGTTGTTTTTCCTCCCCCGTTCGGACCGATGATGCCGAGGAAATCATTCTTCCATATATCCAATGTCACATCCCGCAAGACAATCTTGGAACCATATCCGGCGGTGATTCCCCTCAATTCAATCAACTTCTCCATCAGCCAACGCTTTCGCTATGTGTATCATTTCCGCATTCCAATGATAATCCAACGGGTTGATTCGTACTAACCGGCAACCGGTCTCTTCCGCGATTAGTTCCGCGTTCTTTTGGTCGAACTCCTGTTGGATAAACACTACTTTCGCGTCATGCGCCCGAGCGGTTCGCACCAACTCTTCCAATTGCGCCGGCGAGGGTTCTTTTCCATCTATCTCGATGCAAAGCTGTGTCAATCCATACTCGGCGGCAAAATAGGTCAAGGCCGGGTGATAGATAATGAACGCCTTATGCCGCAGGGGACGTAATAAAGAGGAGATGGCGGCTTCCGTCTCGCGAATCTCCTTCATTAGTTCCTCGTAATTCGCTTGATAAAAGTCCTCCCCTTCCGGATCCAAAGCCATGAACGCATCTCGCGTATTCTTCGCGATGAGCCGTGCGCCAGCGATGGAATTCCATATATGCGGATCCATTTCCCCATGGGAATGCGTATGGTGGGCATGCGCGCCTCCCTCTTCCGGGCTTTTCAATGGCTGGATACCTTCGGAGAGGTCGAAGACCCTCATCTCCGGGTTATTCGCTTGGATGTTGTCCATCCACGCCAGTTCGAACCCGATTGTTCCGATTCGCAAATATGCTTGACCCTGCCCTATGCGCACCATTTGCCGAGGTGTCGGGTCATACGTCTCCGGACTTTGCCCCTCAGGGACTACGCAATGAATCGTAAAACGGTCGCCCGCGATTCGCTCGGCGAAATAACGTTGGGGCTCGATCGTAACACTTACGACCTTTTCTTCCTGCTGCTTGCTGACACACGCGGCAAAAAGCAAAAGCAGCCCCATCAACGATATTCCTATTTTCGTGCTTCTTCTCAAAAACCTCAAATCAATTATACGTTTTACCATATTTTATACGGGCGTCGGCCACGAATTGCTTGATACGTTGCTCGTCTTCCCGCTTGCAGATCAATAAGACATTCCCCGACTCCGCTACGATACAATCATGCAACCCTTGGATGACGGCCAGACGCCCCGGATCGTCCAACGCGATCACATTACCGGAACACTCATGCAACATCGCTTGACTATTTTTCAGGATCGCGTTGTCGTTCTTATCTTTAGAGGCGATGTCGTACAACGAGCCCCAACTGCCCAAGTCGGCCCAACCGAAATCCACGCAAAGCATATACACGTTGTTCGCTTTCTCCATAATGCCATAATCGATCGAGATATTGGGGCAATAAGGGAAATTCTCTTGGATAAAAGCCTTCTCTTCCGGAGTATTGAACTTGCCTTTACCTAAATCGAAACGGCAACTGATATCCGGTAAATAGCTCTCGAACGCTTCCAAGATAGTATTGACATTCCAGACGAACAAACCGGAATTCCAAAAGAACTCTCCGCTTTCCATGAAAACTTTTGCCAATTCCAAGTTAGGCTTTTCCGTGAAAGTCTTTACCTTGGCGAAATCGTCTACCACCGTGTCACTGCTCTGGATATAACCATAGCCGGTTTCCGGACGGCTCGGTGTAATACCCAACGTAACGAGCGCACGGTTCCTTTTCACGAACGCCAAGGCCTTTTGCACGTCTTGCAAAAAAATATCTTCTTTCAAGATTAAGTGATCCGATGGAGCCACCACGATATTAGCCTCCGGGTTGCAGGCCCTGATATGGTAAGCCGCATAGGCGATGCAAGGCGCCGTATTACGACGCGCGGGCTCCAATAAGATTTGCTTATCGGCCAACTCGGGCAATTGCTCCTTAATTAAACCGGCATAAGCTTCATTCGTAACAATATATATGTTTTCTACGGGAATGATCTTCGCGAATCGGTCGAATGTCATTTGCAATAGAGATCGTCCGGTCCCAAAGAAATCAAGAAACTGTTTGGGATAACTCTCTCTACTGAAAGGCCAGAAACGGCTACCAATCCCACCTCCCATGATGACGCAATAATTATCTTCCATGATATCGTGTGTTTTGTTGATTATACGCAATGACAAATGTAGCGAAATATTCTTTATGTACAGAAGAAAACTTCCGCATATTCCTATCCGACAAAAAATATTTGAATTTTTTACCCCAAAAGTTTGCTGGTTCAAAAAAAAGCGATACCTTTGCATCTCAATTAAGAAAAGTTGCCCAGATGGCGGAATCGGTAGACGCGCTGGTCTCAAACACCAGTGGATTCACTTCCATCCCGGTTCGACCCCGGGTCTGGGTACGAAGATAAAAGCTAAGTATTGAATAACCAATTACTTAGCTTTTCTTTTATCTAAATCCCACCTACATTCTGCATTCCTCTCTCAAAGCCCACGTACTTTGACAACAAGTTATCCCGAAAAGCCATTAAATAAATTCCGTATCAAATCAACAAGGAAAACAAACGCAGCAAAACAAAAAGACAGAAAAATCTAATATACGATTACTTATTGATTCGTCAAACAAAATACCTCATTACAATCTTCATTATTTTACATAATAATAATTTCAAATTGAAAGCACATAATCATACATTCATTACATATTGAAACTTCCTTTAACAAAAAGCAAGAAAGTATGTATTCCTAATACGAAGCAAAAGCTAAAAGCTCTACCTTTGCTCTCGGAACAAAGAAAAACGAGATTGTTTTAAGGTAAATAGAATAAGAGAGTTTTCAGTAGAAGTGTTTAAGAAAAACAAAAGAATGATAAAAAGATTGTTGAAGAAAAAATGCCAGATGCTATTGGCGATAGCGATAGCGTCTCCGGCGGTGCTCATGGCACAAGACAAGGTGGAAGCCAACGTAGGAGCCGACTTGGTGAGCGGCTATATCTGGCGTGGGCAGGACTTGGGCAATGTCAGCGTGCAGCCCTCTGTTTCAATAGGTTATAAAGGGTTCTCCCTCTCGGCATGGGGCTCGGTAGGATTCGAGAAATCGGACACGAAAGAACTCGACCTTACGTTAGGCTATGGCATAGGAGGGTTTAGCGTATCGGTGACCGATTATTGGTTCAACGGAGGACCGGGGTATTTCCATTACGGAGCGCACGACACGAACCATACGTTCGAGGCTCAAGTGGGATATGACTTCGGAGTGCTTGCCCTGAACTGGTACACCAATTTCGCCGGGAATGTGGGCTATAAAACCAACGGAGAACGTGCCTACGCCTCGTATTTCTCGATAGAGGCACCCTTCCGCTTAGGCGGGCTGGACTGGTCGGCATGTGTGGGAGCAACGCCTTGGGAGAATGATTTCTACAACGGAGGCAAGAGCGGCTTCGCGGTATCCGAAGTGGGAGTGAAAGCCACAAAAGAATTGAAGATAACCGAATCGTGGACGCTTCCGCTATTCGCCCAAGTGATATGGAATCCGGCAACGGAAGGAGCTTACTTCGTAGCAGGCTTAAGTTTCTGATTACAACTACAAAATACAATTATACAAAATACAAATACAATTATGAAAAAGATTGAAGCGATTATCCGGAGAACCCGGTTCGACGATGTAAAGCAAGCCCTGTTGGATGCCGACATCGAATGGTTTTCTTATTACGATGTGCGGGGCGTAGGAAAGACCCGCGAAGGGCGCATTTACCGGGGCGTAGTGTACGACACCAGTTCGATAGAGCGCATCCTGCTCTCTATCGTGGTGCGCGAGAAGAACGTA
Organism: Candidatus Parabacteroides intestinigallinarum; assembly: GCA_019114945.1. Classification (GTDB taxonomy): domain Bacteria; phylum Bacteroidota; class Bacteroidia; order Bacteroidales; family Tannerellaceae; genus Parabacteroides; species Parabacteroides intestinigallinarum. The sequence continues at coordinate 30,258 of DXEN01000055.1, forward strand.
GAAAAGACCATTCAAGCCATCCTGAAAGCCGCCCAAACGGGAGAAATCGGAGACGGACGCATCTTTGTCATCCCTGTAGAAGACGCCGTCCGCATCCGGACAGGCGAGCGAGGAGACATCGCGCTATACAACGCCGAACAAGAGAAATAAACACAACACAACAACACATAAACGAGATACAGATTATGGATACATATACAAAAGGCGGCACCGCTTGGTTAAGGTATGCCGCAATCCTGTTCATGCTTTTTACGCTTGCGCCTGCCTTGCCCGCACAAGAGATTATAGAAGAGACCGTTACGGTCAGCGAACCTGCCCTCGACTCGGGCAATACGGCTTGGATTCTGACTTCTTCGCTTTTGGTTTTATTGATGAGCATTCCGGGCATTGCCCTGTTCTACGGGGGCTTGGTTCGCCAGAAGAATGTATTGAGTGTCATTATGCAGACCCTTTTCATCGTGGGTGTGGTGAGCGTCCTTTGGATTGCCTTTGGCTATAGCTGGGCATTCGACACGAGTTTCGCCGAATCGGGAAACCCCTTGGCATGCGTCATGGGAGGGTTCGATAAAGCATTCCTGCACGGAATCACCCTCAATACATTGACCACGGGGAATATACCCGAAATCCTCTTCGCCATGTTCCAGTGCATGTTCGCCATCATCACTCCGGCTCTGATATTAGGCGCATTCGCCGAGCGCATCAAGTTTTCGGGCTACATCGTATTCATTGTGTTATGGACCATTCTGGCTTATTTCCCCATGGCACACTGGGTATGGGGCGGAGGATTCCTTCAGGAAATGGGAGCCATCGACTTTGCCGGAGGAACCGTGGTGCATATCAATGCCGGAATTTCCGCGCTGATTATGGCAATCATGTTGGGCAAGCGCATGGATTACCGCATCGGACACCCCATCACACCGCATAACGTGACCTTCGTATTCATGGGCACTTCGTTCTTGTGGCTGGGCTGGTTCGGGTTCAATGCCGGAAGCGGGCTATGCGCCGACGGGCTTGCCGCTAACGCCTTCATGGTCACGCATATAGCTACAGCTACGGCGGCTATCACCTGGATGGTCATCGACTGGATATGCAACAAGAAACCGACCACCATCGGAGCTTGTACGGGAGCCGTAGCAGGACTGGTGGCTATCACCCCCGCGGCTGGTACGGTAGACCTGTTAGGAGCGTTCTGCATCGGCATCATCACCCCGATTATCTGCTTCTTTATGGTTGCGGTCATCAAGCCTAAGTTCAAATATGACGATGCGCTCGATGCATTCGGCGTACACGGCATAGGCGGTATCGTAGGTTCTATCCTGACCGGTGTATTTGCCACCCGCTTCATTTCGGGCGAAGACGGAGTTCAGGGAGCGTTGTACGGCGATTGGCACCAGCTTTGGATTCAGATTGTAGCAACGTTGGTATCGATTGTGTTCAGTGCCGTAATCACCTTCATCCTCTTCAAGATAGTGGATTCCACCATCGGACTCCGGGTAGACAAGCGCATGGAAGAAGAAGGGCTCGACATTTACGAGCACGGTGAATCGGCTTATAACCATTAATGCAACGTATGCCGTAATTGAACACAGAGACACGGAGACACAGAGAAATCAATGAAATAAAAAGACTCCGTGCCTCTGTGTTTTTGTGTTTTTAATTCATCTTAAAACGTTTTTGCGCCTCCGCATTCAAAAAAAGTTCAAGAAATATTTGGTAGTTTCATTCAAACTCCCTACCTTTGCACCGCAATCGAAAAAAGTTGCCCAGATGGCGGAATCGGTAGACGCGCTGGTCTCAAACACCAGTGGATTCACTTCCATGCCGGTTCGATCCCGGCTCTGGGTACACAAAGCGGCTGATAACTCGTTAAGTTTCAGCCGCTTTTATTTTGTTGGGTATAAATAGGGTATAAACAAACAACAACACGAGACAGTAGAAATTTGATGGGGATTTATTTTCAAATTCCCTAATAAATTCCGCACATGCAAAATACTCGGTGTCTTTTCGTTTTATTTTTTAACTTTGCCATTGTTTAGAGGGTTCATCTTGATTTAAGCATCAGAACCGGAAGATTACATTAAATAATGAAGATAGTTATGAAAAAAGAGAAAGCTATTTGGGTATTATTTTTTCTAGTGTTTTTTTGCGGAACTTCGATAGCGACGGAGTGGAAAGCGAAGCATGTTGTTCTTATCGGCTTGGATGGCTGGGGCGCTTATAGCATGGAAAAGGCGGATATGCCTACTGTACGGGATTGATGACCAATGGGTCGTATACGTTGAAAAAGCGTTCGGTCTTGCCTTCCTCCAGTGCGGTGAATTGGGCATCTATGTATATGGGAGCCGGCCCCGAACTTCATGGTTATACGGAATGGGGATCCCAAACCCCGGAATTACCATCTCGTGTCGTGGATAAAAACGATATTTTCCCGACTATATTCGGCTTACTTCGCCAAGCCTATCCGGAAGTGGAGATTGGTTGTATTTATGAGTGGGACGGCATTCGATATGTTTGCGATACGTTGTCTTTAAGCTACGAGAAACACGTTACGGAAAGCCCCCAAAACCAATCGACGGCAAAATGCGCCATAGAATACATCAAGAACAAACGGCCCACTTTCGTTAATATCGTATTCGATGAGCCGGACCATGTCGGCCATGCGGATGGGCATGATACACCCGCTTATTATAAAAAGCTGAATGAGTTGGATGGATATATCGGCCAAATCATGCAAGCGATAAAAGAGGCGGGTATTTGGGATGAGACGATTATCATCGTGACCGCGGATCACGGCGGAATCGAGAAAGGGCATGGCGGCAAGACCATGCAAGAAATGGAAACCGCTTTCATCATCGCTGGCAAAAATGTCAAAAAGGGATATGAGTTTTCGGAAAGTATGATGCAATTCGATTGCGCCGCTACGATCGCTTACATTTTCGGATTGGAACAACCACAAGTATGGATTGGCCGTCCGATGAAGCAAGTTTTCGAATAAAAACAAACATAGGTGTGTTGGGCAATGCACATACGTGCGTGAAGGATTTAACATACGTGCGTTGGCCGGAGAACATAGGTGCGTTTTTGCGGGCATTCATGCGAGGGCGTGCGAATATTCGTGTTTAAAGATGCATTTATTGGTCATTAATCATTCTTAACACGGAAGAGGACAACAAACGGAAATAAGTTTCTAACTTGCCCTTCTTAAGTTGAAATTGAGGCGTTTGAGAGAGTGATAGTATATGTTCATTGTTAACTATATATTGCATATGCCATGCTAAAAGACAAAGACAAGAAAGAAAAGAAAGAGGAAGTACCTGTGGTGGACCTCCCGGTCGCGGAGATTTGCGCCCATTTGCGAGACAGAGAGGGGAGCGTGGGCGAGGATTTGCGCTTCGTCCGCTATATTATCGAAAACGAGCCGATGGCGGTCCGTTATTTCATGGATGAGTTCAGCGTTCCCATTTTACGCTACATAGCCAATAATGTTCTTTGTATGGAGGATGACTCGGAATATGGGAAGGAGCCTTACGTGCAATTAGTGGGAGCATATTATTTATTTATTGGTGAACCATTTGAACTTTCGGAAGGTTCTAAATCAGAAAAGCCGAGATGGTATAAGTTAAGCCTCTATAAAGGAGAGGGCAAGGCGCGATTATATACGTATGTGTTCAGAATCGCGCTCCGTTATTTTTGCCGGAATGAGGATGATTTCGTTAATAAAGAAAAAAACGCGGGAGAATTGCTGGAAAATGTCGATTACGAGGTTCTATTAGGATGCGATCTCGTTGATGAGGAGATGAGCGACGAGGAGATCGCGGCGTTAAGGCGTGCGCATAAGGCGTTCGACTTGTTGAGGGAGAAAGACCAAGAGGTATTGCGTGTCATGGTGATGGAGAAGACGCATTGGTCGAAGGCTTTCGACTTGCTACGGAAGTATTTGGATCCGTTAGGACCGAAAAAAGCGTGGCAATCATGGAGCTTCGAGGAAAAGCAAGCGGCCATTGATCAATATTGGACACCCAAGCAGAAGCAGGACGCGATCTCTTTATTGAAGATACGGGCGATCTCCCATCTGACGGAGCGGTATAACGAATTAAAAAGGAAAGAGCATGAGAAGAAAAAATGAGCAGGAAGGAACTTCGTGGGAGGATTTATTGCGGTATATGCGGAATGACCTCCCGAAAGAGCGAATGAGTGAAGTGGAGCGCTCCATCCGTAGGAATGGAGAAGCGGAAACGGTTTATCATAACATGATGTTTAATTATCATTACAACCGGTCGTACGCGGATGCGTTGATCGGCGTGGATGAGGAGGAATTTGAAAAAAATCGGGATGAAAACCGCGGGAATTTAGAGAACGAGTCTCTAAAGAAGAAACAAACAAAAATTACTCACTTAAAAAATGAAGATGTTATGAAAACGGTAGAAGAATTGAATGGAGCGAAGAACGTGAAGAATGTACAGAACGCGGTAGAGGCATTACGTCCGGATATCGAGCGGATGATGCAAGCGGAGCCGAAGGACTTCCAGCGCTATGGCGTACAGGTGTTGATGGAGCGTTACGAGATCAACGAGGATGCGGCCCGGAAGATTGTCGATGAGTTGTTGGCGGGTATCCATGAGTTCGATGAGCAATACAAGGCTCTTCAGCAAGGAGAGAACCGGGTAGAGAAACTGTTGGATAGCAAGACGGATGAAGAGAAAAAGAACCTGTTGGTACAATCGCTGGCGGCGTTGGAAGTGTTGAAGACGAGCGATGATTTGGCCGATGCGGGCGACCTTCAGGAGGCGATCGCGAAATATGAATCAATGCCATACGAGGAGCTTTTAGCTCTCTTTACGCAAAAAATCAACGAGGGCGAGTGCTTCGATGAACTTGTCCAGCAGATGGAAGGCGTGCGTACCTTGAATAAGGAGGAGATGGAAAAATTGCGTACGTTCTTGAAAGAGCACGGGAAGGCTTATAAATTCTATGTGGCATTGGCGCTTTATATGGGACATTGCGACCAAAAGATCGACCTTTCCGCAGGCGAAGAGGTGAATCCGAAGATGATCGGGGCGAGTGCCGCAGCCGCGGTGACGATTGCCCAGATTTCCGCGGAGAACGTGGATGAACCGACGTGGCGTCGTTGGATGAAGTTCGTGTTTGGAGCGTTGTACTATGTCTCTATTACGGTAGCGGGTATGTTCTTAGCCGTTTCCATAGGGCTAATGATCGTAACCGGATTGATGCTAATGTTCGGGCAGGGAATTATCGCCGCTATTTTAGCGATCGGAGCCGGGGTAGCGGTTAGTATTATGTTGACCAATAAAGTGATGGAGTTTGTTGATTGGTCCGTGGACGCTTTAGAGGAGCCATATGATTGGGTGGTAAATAAACTGGTCGAATGGTGCCAGAAGTTGAAAGCGATCTGGGAGAAGAAGATGCGTCCGACGCAAGCGGAAGAGGCGAAGGAGCCCGAGGCTACGACCTCAACCTCGGCCCAAGCGGCTACGGAAGAAAACGCGCCTCGTGAGACGGAACAGGCAAGCGAGTCAACCGTGGTCACACCTCCGGTGCAGACATTAAATCCATTCGCTTTTTAATAACAAGAAGTAATCAATCATTCTAATATCATTCATGTATGGATCCAATCTCAATAGCCATATTAGTCATAGCGGGATTAGCTTATGCGATTAACTATATCGCGCAAGAGATAGAACTAAAAGATAAAGTAATCAATTTGCTAAAGATATATAGTAAGGAGATTACCACGATTAGACGCCAAAAGATGGATGCCTACGTGGATGAGCCTTGCGACACTCGGATGCAACAAGCCTGCGCAGATTTATTGCGGCATGAATTCCCGCAAGGTATCGTAAAAAAGTTCGCCACCATGAAAAGCCTGGAGGAACGCCGGGCTTTCATGGCGGACTTGATCCATCGTGTGGCAAATGTGATGGGCGTGGACGTAAATGAGGTCACTTTTTCCGAGGGACAAGAAGGTTCATATGGATATTATCGATATAGAGATCAAGCAACTGGTAATATCAGCAAACAAGTATGGATGAATAACGTTTATTTGGCGTCCGAGCCAGAGCAAGTCGTGCGTACGATGTTGCATGAGTTGAGGCATGGGGTTCAGAGTCAAGCGCTCTTTGAGACCGATCAATGGGGCTTCTCTGCACGACGGAAAGCGGAGTGGCTGAGCAATGAGACTTCTTACGTGAATTGTACGGAGGCTTATAAGTTGCAAGAGCAGGAGTTGGACGCGGATGTGTTCGCGGAGAGAGTATTGAATAAAGTAAACCATAAACAAGCGGAATCATGAAATACAAGGATATTTACGCGTTAGACCTTTTCAAGACGCACGAGGAGAAAGTACGGATGGCAATCCGTGTTTACCAGGCGAAGCTCTTTATACGGGAAGCGATTAACGCTTGGCTGGGGACCGGAGAGGAACCGATATTGGAAGTGAATGTAGCCCCTTCGCATTGGAAGGGAGAATCCGTGTTGCTCTCCACGCAATTCCTGATTCACAACTCGGGGATGAACCCGTTGGATGCCTTGTTGTTTATCGATTGGGCCATCCGGGACGATGCCGGTGCCATTGATGCGTTAGAGACTTGGGCGAAGTATCGTTCCACGCCATTCCAAGTAAAAATTACGGAGGATATGTGGAAAAAGATAGATCCGGAAGTACTACGGGAATACGAGAAATTGCGGCAGGAGCGAATCGGGAAATTGAAAGTGCTGGAGGACGCTTATCAATTGATTAAGGAAGAGGATTTGACGCATCGAAGAGAAGGTGAATAATGGATAACGTGGTCAGAAAATTACTGTACGACGATTTGCGGAAACGCCTCATCTCCGCCAAGGAGCTGGGGCGTCCCATCGTATTCGTGCGGACGAACGAGTTGGAGGCGATCCGGTATGTGTTGGATTACCAAAACGTCGTGGGGAACTATTATACGGAAGCTCCTCCGAATCAACCGGTCAAGCGATGGTCTTCCGTCTTGTTCAAGCTCCCCGCATTCACGGAGGAAAAAGACGGGCTGATTTGCGATATTTCCCAGCCTACGTTGTTTGTCTTGTTCGCCAACGAGACGGAGATGAAGCAATTGCACGATACCGCAACCATAGAGTTGAACCGGAAATTATTCTTGTTCATGCAATTGTATAAGAATGTTTCCACACGACGAAAGGTGGGGGAAGAAAGCCGGCAAAGGATTACGAGGGAAAGCATCTTGAACTCCATGATTTTGATCGTGACACCCGAGATTCCCCAAATCCCCGACAATATCGCCTTGTATTCCGAATACATCCAGTTGGATCCACCGGACGAGGATGCCTTACGGAGGTTCCTCTCGGCGCTTCTTCACGAGTTAGATCCGCGTATCGAAATGAAAGAGGGAATCGACGGGAAAGGTTCTTACGTGGCGGATCGGGATTATTTGGATGTGTTGGTCAAGCAATTCAAGGGGCTGTCCAGCGTGAAGATCGACCAAATTATGCGGAAGATTCAATATACGTATCGGCAGGTATATTGGCCCGATTTTAAACGCGACGAGAAATTCGAGAAAGAGGTTCTTCGCTTGATTCAAGGGGAAAAAGAGCAATTGATCGCGACCTCTTCCATCTTGCATTTGGAGAAGAGCAGCAGCAAGCAGGCTTCGGGATTGGGAAATCTGGAGCGGTATTTGCGGGAGAAAGAGGTGTTCGTGAACGATATGGACCGGTATAAGCGGGATTGGGCGGTGAACGCTCCGAAAGGTATCCTGATCGCGGGTATTCCCGGAAGCGGGAAGTCGTTGATGGCGCGCTACACGGCTCACCTCTTGAATATTCCCTTGATCAAGATGGATATGGGGGATGTGCAAAATAAATTCGTGGGCGAGTCAGAGCGACGCATGGTGGAGGCGTTGGAACTGGTGAACGCCATGTCGCCTTGCGTGCTTTGGGTGGACGAGATCGAGAAGTCGTTCGCAGGCAGTAGCGGGAATAGTAGTAGCGACGTGACGCAACGCCTCTTTGGCAAGTTCCTGACTTGGATGCAAGAGAAAGAGAAAAAGGAGGTTTGTTGCTTCGTATTCGCCACTGCGAACGACGTAAGCAAGCTTCCCCCGGAATTGTTCCGAAGCGGACGGTTCGACGCGAAGTTCTATACCTATATGCCCACCGCGGAGGAGTGTGGGGAGATTTTCGAGTCGTTGATACAAAGCCTATGCGCGGATTACGCAAGATTCCACGAGCGGGATCTTTACAAAAAACGTTTGTTCGACATGCGGGCGGTACATGGGGAACTGTTTATATCTTTGTTGAATAGCGATCTGTGCTTGTCGTCCCCGATTGGCGTGGAGGAAACCCGAGTAAGCAGGGAGAACAAGTTTTTTACCGGAGCCGATATCGAAAATGTCATCAAGCGAGCACAAGAATTGTACATCTTACGGAAGCAGGGATCTGGCAAGGAATATGTCTATGAAACGATGCGTTTCACGGAATGTTTAAAGGCGGCGATCCGCGAGATCAAGACGTATGGCGAGACGGATTTGGAGAAAATAGCGAGTTGTTACGCCAAGATGGCTTACAATAATTTCTCCCCTGCGGCGGAAGGGATCAAGATCTCGGAGAAAGAATGCGTCAGCTTGATGCCTTTCGAGGGATACGACGAATACCGGAAAGAAAACGGGGAATATATCTTGTATCGCTTGAAAGAGGAATCGAAGCACGTGGAGAACCTACGGAACGCGTATGACAAGTGCCTGTTTTGTGCGGTTCGGAATGTATTGAATCGGGATCGGGATGCGATCGTAAATAGTAAAAAGTTGTACACATGATACTGAATGGTGAGGAAATAATCAATATCGGCAGCTTGCGGATACCAGGCGTTTTCGACTTCGCCTCCTTCTGGAGACAGAGAGAGGAGTTTCGGGCGCTAATCCGTCAAGGCGGGGCATTGAACAATGCGTTTTACGATAATGAGGCGGAACGGGAATTGCTCCAAATAGTGGATAAGTGGTTGGATAATTCCCAGATAGGGATGAATTATCTGGTGGAGGACGGGAAGCTTTGCAAGCGAGGGAATCTCCTGCAAAAGGAGAACGTGCCGATCGCAGATTTGGGAGAGGTGTTGACCCGGAAATACGATCGGTTACATGCGAGAAGTACCGATCCGCGGTTCGCGGGGAAATCCTATCATCGCATGGAGTGCGGATTGATAGCTTTGTATCGCTTATTGGGGGACGACTTGATCCAAGCGTTTGACGTGGATGCTTGCCTAAACATCATCGCGCCGGAACTGGGTACGAACGCCGGTTTTTGCCTGTTATGCGGCCAGGATACGTCCTTCCCCCAACTACAGGAAATCACTTATCCCTTAGCGCCCAAGGTTATTGTCAACGCCTCCAATCACCCGATTCGTATCCGGGTGGATGCGGGTGATGCGGTCGAGCTGCTTCCCGAGGAATGCGTGGTCGGTGTTTTCCACGAGGAGGCTTGTCACTGCTTGCTCCCCCAGACGGGCGAGAACGAACGGGTGCAATTAAGCATCCGGTATAATTGGGCGCAAGGGCGTATGTCTCTCTCCATTCTCGATAAGAGAACCGGGAGCGAGGAAGAGGTAAAGGATGTGATCTCGTTTTACATTGACGAATATGGATACGCCTACGTGACGAAAGAAGGGAAGGTGGTTATTCCGGAGTCGGAGCGATTTAATATGTATCCGCTTAAAAGCGCATATCGCTTCCATTCGGACGATTCGATTATCGCGGTCTATATGGATGGACCTATTTTTGAATTTATCGTTTCATCAGATTAATAATGTTTATATGGAAAACACGATTTTATCTCGTTTGCAAAAAGCGAAACCCGATGGATGCTCTTCCACGGAATGCTTGGAAAGAGTGTGCCGGGAGGTGACTTACGATATAGTCTCGGAATCTTGTAGTAATGCGGAGGCTCGAAAGGAATTAAAGATTTTGTGCGAACATTTACATTTTCCGATACGGACGCAATCCCGCCCGTTGCCCGCCCCGGCTTCAGGGAACGCGCTTCCTATCAAGGAAGGAATTGGCTATGTCCTATGTGGATTCGCTTACTTCGTGGGGTATTGGTTGAGTGAGTCGCATTGGGTTGGAGGAATCGCTTGTGTCGGGGTTGGCCTGATTTATAATCAGTATGTGAGTAGAAAAGTAGAAAAGCCCGTATTGGCTCCCTCGAATGAAAACCCGGTAGAGATACTTACTACGGATACGGAGCTGGCCAAAGAAATCGAGCGGATGGCTCAAACGTTGACAAACATTATCCGGCTCTTAGAGAAAGATACGCCCGTTGCCTCGGAAGATTTGTTGGAGAATAAGTATTTTAGAATATTGGACTATCTGTATAACAGTTACATAAGTTGTATATCAAAAAGTAGTAAAGATACATTTCAGATGGATTCCATTGAAATGATATTCGATACTTATGGTTATAAGTTGGTTTTATATTCCGATGAATATGCGCCATTTTTCAGGAAATCCTTTGTTGTTCATAAATCTACTCAGGTGACTACCAAACCTGCGTTATTGAATCAAAAAGGAGAATGTGTATTTGAAGGATATGTTATCTGTCCGAAGGTTGAAGAATGATAAAAGAAAGGGGTTGCTTATGGTATTAAAATATTTGGTGGGCATTGATTTCGGTCATGGAGAAACAACTGCGTCTTGTATTAACGTCGCAGACGGTAGTTTGCAGCATCTTCGGATCAAAGATGCCGATAAAGAGGATTTGTTTAAGATAAGCTCCGCCGTTTATAAAATTCCGAGGAAAGATAAATCATACGATTACACGTTGGAAAGGAAGGATGGCTATGGTATATGTATCTCTTTCAAAACCACGGTTGATAATCTAAGGAAAACAAGCCATCTGCAAGACAAGGAGGCGTTTGAGAATTTTATACGTTTGGTATATAAGGCAATTAAAGACAACAATTCGTTTCTGGAGGATAATGGGAGTGATAGTAATTTTTTAATATATATCGCTTCCCCCACGAAGTGGAGCAAGAGAGAGAAAGCGGAATATAAAGAGTTCGTTGAAAAAGCGATAGGAAGGAAAATAGGATGGCTGATTAATGAGAGCGATGCGGCTTATTACCATAAAAAAGAGTATGGTGGACTGACATTAGTCGTGGATTTTGGATCTAGCACTATTGATTTCACGTTAATGTATAATGGGAAGAAAATAGATATCGACGATCTATCCAATCGTTTGGGAGCCGAGCGAGTGGAGAATAATTTGCTGGAAATATATCGCAATGATAAGAACTCTAATTATGCGGAGATTACTCGTATCTCGTCAGACAATGTTCGGAATACAAAGAATAATCATATCAGTGTATATGAGGAGACGTTATTCAGTTTGAGGGAGCAGAAAGAAACTTTTTATACAAAATACAAGTCTTTGTCTAATTTCTACTGGGACTTTGAATTTAATTGGATCATATTAGGTATAGATGGTGTCGATCCCTTCCGTATTCGTCTGAAAAAAAAGGAAGAGGAAATATTGAGAGATTATATGGAGAGTGTCTCTTCTCTTTTTAGCGAGGTCAAAGAAAGGATTGACAAGGAGTGTAAGGACCGGAATATCGATGTGAGTCAATTACGGTTGATCCTCACGGGAGGGGCTTCCAGAATGCCTTGGGTAAGAAGTTCCTTGCTCAAAGTATTTGGCGAGAACACGAGGCTGACAAAAGACGATCGCCCGGAGTATATCGTATCGGATGGCATCGTAAATTATGCCTATGCGTTGTATCAAGTGCGGAAAGAGATCGCGCCAATCGTGAATGATCTGAAAGATTGGTTGCCAGAATTGGAGGATGAGATGCACCAGATAATCTCGGGTGTTTGCCAGGATATTTGCCTTAAGGAAATTCAACAGGATAAAGCGATTATATCTTATTTATCAAATGAGTTTCAGGATGATACTGTCATTGATACGGATCCGAGGAACAGCTATTATCACAACTATTACAAATCATCCATAAAAGGCTTCGTTCGTATCGTGGATGGGATAAATAAACGTATATATAAGAATAGGAAAGATATTAATGAGGAGATATTCAAGAGGTTGAACGAGAGGATCCATGAGGAATTAGATCCTATGTTGCGGAAATCTATGTTGAGATTATTCCATGTAGAAGTCTCTGCGTTGAATCTTTTGCGAGGGAATCAAGGGATCCTGCCATTGATTCAAGACAACTTTACTATAGGTTCCGATAAATTGGATGAGATCACGGACTGTTGTTTAGAGAGAGTGGGGTGGTGCTCGTGGTTTAATGTCAATACATTGTATGGCGATGAATCGCATGAGGGAACGATCCGGAAAGACCGAGGCCCGAACGACCGGAACCGGATAGCGAGAGCGTATTACGATTTCATTCGCGAGACGGAGTTCGCCCCTTATTCCATAGGAACCATCAAGGATAATATTTATAACTATGTGTTGGACAATATCGTAAGCACGGTGAAGGATCACCTTACTTTTGATCCGTGTGGTTATGACATGAAGGCGGAGATACTGAGCGAGTTGGAGCGTTTACGGCCTTTCACGGCCCGGATTACCTCTTGCGAGGGGAAATGCGTCGTGGTACAACGCATGGAAGGTATGCCCAAGGAAGAGGATACGATTGAGGTCGAGGCGGAGGGATTACCGGCGTTGACGGCGTTAATAAAGAATGTCCCTTCTATGAACGAGTGGATACGCTTGACGTTGGATACGGAGATTCCAGAAGCTTATTTGGGTGGAACGGTTCGGAAGATCTAAGTGTGGAAATAATAAAGAATTCGCTTTATGCTCATCGAGAATAACCGGCAGATTATCGTATATGGCGTCGCTTTCGACGGGGTGTTGGATCTGGAGCGGCATGCGCTGGAAGGTACGCCCAAGGAGGGTGTCTACGTGGGGGCGGACCGCCAGCGTTATCCTTGCTTCGACGACGAGGATTATGCGTACGAAAAGCGTTGTTATTGGAACTTCGTGTTCGCCCGGAGCGCGGAGGAGCTTCGAGACAAGCTGGAGCGGCTCCGACGGATGCCTTGGCAGACGAACTATCAGAAGTTCCGGGGCGACGTGCGGCCGGTGATCTATTGGGAAGGCGATATGCGTGAACCTTTGGTGGCGCTCCCTTCCGACGATATCACCGCAGGGAAATACCTGGCACGGAAGACGTATAATTCCCGAAAGAGATGAGAGCGCTCCGAAGACTTTACGCACGATGGTTGGTCAGGCGGGGCAAAGCGGTCGACATTGAATCGAGCGGTGCGTATCCGGCGAACGTGCTCTCCAACCTATGTGGCAACAAGTTCGAGATCGATGGCTTTCAGTGCGGCTCGATGGAGGGATTCTTACAGGCGTTGAAGTTTTCCGACAAGCAGACGCAACATCAGGTTTGCCAAATGAAAGGCATACGGGCCAAGCGGAAATCGTCGAATGCATGGCAAGCGCGACAACAGCTCTATTGGAATGGCACGGCGATCGATCGAGGAAGCGAGGCGTTTCAACAACTTATCCGACGTGCTTATCGGGCGTTGTTCGAACAAAACGAGCGCTTTCGTAATGCCTTGCTCCTGACCCGCGACAAACGGCTCTTGCACTCGATCGGAAAGACGAACCCGCGGGAGACAATCCTAACGGAACAAGAGTTTTGCCAAATCCTGACAGAGTTACGCAACCAAGCGGATACAACGCACGAGGACCCGAGCGTTTGGATATGCTATCGACAAAGGTGCCCATTTCGAATCTTCTGTAAATAAATGAACAGTTAATAAAGAATAATGGATAACGATTATGGACGAGAATACGCAAAAAGACCGAATCCGGGGCTCGTTGATAGGCGGGGCCATCGGTGATGCTTTGGGATATCCCGTTGAGTTTATTTATTCGTATGCCGAGATACAGGCGCGGTATGGCGAACGAGGCATCACCCGTTTGGACGTGAGTCAGTGGTGGACCAACGAGGATGGCTCCAAAGGTAAAGCATGGATATCAGACGATACACAGATGACTCTTTTCACGGCGTGCGGCATCCTGAACGCCAAAGCGCAAGGAAGCGCTCCCTTGCCCGCCATTTGTGAGGCTTACTTAGAGTGGCTCTACACCCAGATGGGGAGACGCCCTCGCTTCCGGCAATGCTGGATTGGAGAGATTCCGGAGCTGAATCAACGCCGGGCGCCCGGTAATACGTGCGAGGATGCTCTACGATCTATCCTACGGGGAAAGGATCCGCACAATCATAGCAAAGGTTGCGGTGGCGTGATGCGCATAGCGCCGATTCCCTTGTATGGCATGGCACAAGGACGTATCCCCGAGATAGAGGATTTGGACATGCTGGCCGCGGAGGCGGCGAAACTTACCCATCAGCATCCGTTGGGCTATATCCCGGCGGCCTTGATGGCGCATGTCATTTACCGCTTAGCTACCGACGAGGCACCCACACGCGACGCGTTTTCCTATTATATTAAGGAAGGGCTGGAGACTTGTGCCCGCCTATTCCCCCGTTATCCGGACGAGGTCGCTTATATGCGGCAGTTGGCGGAAAAAGCCCTATCACTGGCCACGGCCGAACTTCCTGACGTGAAAGCGGTCGAGTCGATAGGCGGTGGCTGGGTTGGCGAGGAAGCCGTGGCGATCGCCCTCTACTGTGCCTCGCGGCATTTCGGCGATTTAGAAGCGGCGTTAATCGCGGCGGTCAATCATGCGGGCGATAGTGATTCTACCGGAGCGATCACCGGCAATATTTTAGGCGCGGCGGTCGGCTACGCGGTTATCCCTTCTTTTTACAAGGAAGACTTGGAGTTGCTCGATGTGCTCCTTCAGGTGGCGGACGATTTATGGCAGGGCGAACACGTAGATTGAAAAACAGCCTCAAAGCACCACACTGGCTAAGCGTAGCCCGAAAAAATAGTTCCGCCGCGTAAAAATAGCGGAAATTATCATCCCGATGCGGTCGCGTTGCGGCTTTTTCGCTAACTTGCGGCAAATTTTAAGCCATGGAAAGAGTATACAAATCAAAAGTGGGTTGGTGGTACCATTTATTGATCATCATCGTGATAATTGGATGTGTCGCGGCGTTCTTGCGAGCCCATGTTCCCGCCATGATCGCGATGCTGCTAATCGCGATGGGCGTAATTCACGTTCTATTGAACACCTATTATCGAGTTACGGAAGAAGGGATGTTGATCGCCCGCATGGGCTTCTTCCCGGAGAAACGAATCGCGATCGCCGATATCGAGGCGCTGGAATCGTCCGTGATGCCGGTGCCCAGTTATGCGCTCTCACTGGGACGGATCGTAATCTGGAGCGACGGTAAACCCTGGCTGTTGATATCGCCGGTCAACCAATCTGATTTCATCAAGCAACTGAGAAAAATCAATCCCAATATACAACTTAAATAGAAAGGAAAAACGTATGAGATACGATGTAGCGATAATTGGTGGGGGACCCGCCGGTTATACCGCCGCCGAACGAGCGGCACAAGGAGGACTTTCCACGGTCCTGTTCGAAAAAAACGCGTTAGGTGGAGTTTGTTTGAACGAGGGATGCGTACCCACAAAAACGCTCCTCTATTCCGCCAAGACGTACGATACGATTAAGCACGCCTCAAAATATGCGGTAAAGGCGGAGAGCCCCACGTTCGATCTGCCTCGGATGATCGCCCGAAAGAATAAGGTAGTCAAGAAACTAACCGCCGGTATCCGGATGCGATTGACCGAGAAAGGTGTAACGATTGTCGCCGGCGAGGCGTTCATCCAAAGCCGCACGGCTGACGGAACGATCTTGGTTACCGCAGGAGAGGATGTATACGAGGCAACTCATTTACTGATTTGTACGGGTTCGGAAACGGTTATCCCGCCTATTCCCGGATTGGCGGAAACCACCTATTGGACCAGCCGGGAAGCGTTGCTCGCCAAGGAAGTCCCATCTTCGTTGGTCATTATCGGTGGAGGCGTAATCGGCATGGAGTTCGCTTCTTTCTTTAATAGCCTTGGCGTAGAGGTGCACGTCGTGGAGATGCTGGACAAAATTTTAGGTTCGATGGACCGAGAACTATCCGGAATGCTACAAGCCGAATACGAAAAGCGAGGCGTCAAATTTTACCTTGGCCATAAGGTAACTGGTGTGCATGGCACGGAAGTATCGGTTGAGAAAGAGGGCGAATCATTCATCCTGCGAGGCGAGAAGGTGCTGTTGAGCGTCGGTCGCCGGCCTGTCACGAAAGGGTTTGGCTTGGAAAACCTTGCGCCAGAGCCATTCCGGAACGGCATAAAGGTGGACGAATATATGCGGACATCAATCCCCAACGTCTATGCGTGTGGCGACATCACCGCGTTCTCGTTGCTGGCGCATACGGCCGTAAGCGAGGCGGAAGTCGCTATCGATCACATTTTAGGAAAGAATCGCCCGATGAGTTACAAGGCGATTCCGGGTGTCGTCTATACGAATCCGGAGATCGCCGGTGTCGGGAAAACCGAGGAGGAAGCCCAAGCGGAAGGTATTCCATATATCATACGTAAGATTCCGATGAGCTATTCCGGCCGTTTTGTTGCGGAGAACGAGATGGGCAATGGCGTCTGCAAGCTCATCCTGCGGGAAGACGGTACGCTGATCGGCGCCCATTTGTTAGGCAACCCAGCCTCGGAACTGATCGTGATCGCGGGAATCGCTATCGAAAAAGAAATGAAAGCGGAGGAATTACGCTCGTTCGTCTTTCCACATCCGACGGTAGGAGAGATCCTCAAGGAGGCTCTTTGTTGAAATAATTATGTACCTTTGTGCCCTATAATCGTGGCGCATGAATACATTCGAGGGATATGTCGGGATTCGCTTATGGGACGGGCAATGGGCCGATGACGTGATAGTCGGCCTATTGCTCGTTCTGTTTATTGCTTTCGCCCTCGTATTCCGGACAAATTATCGCTTGTTCCAGAAGATGTTGCGCGATGTCGTCTACGTGAAGGAACGCCAGAGCTTATTCGAGAAACCGGGAGGCAACGAACTGGTTTTCCGCAATTTCATGATATTCCAAGCTTTATTCCTTTGTGGCATCTGCCTTTTCTCGATAGCGAGGTCGCATGGGCTCATGGAACATTTGGAAAAAGAGGAAGCGTTCGTATGGATGGGATGGGGCATGGGAATATTAGCCTTCTTTTATGGATGCAAACGATGTCTTTATTTCCTATTCGCGCTTGTTTTCACGAGTCTCGCTAAATACAAGTTTTGGAAGACGAACTACAACGCGATTATTGAGGCATGGGGTGCCATTTTATATATCCCGGCTCTTTGGCTGGCATTCGTAGAGTCGCCGAGTCGAGTTCCTGTTCTATTGTTCGCATTTTTCTACATTTTGTGTCGTTTTGTGATAATTTATAAGACAATACGTATATTTTACAGGAAAAGTAGCAGCTTTATTTATATAACTTTGTACCTTTGCGGCCTAGAAATATTACCTCTATTTTTTTTGTATGAGGGTATAATTTATATGTATAATTTTATAGAGTCAAGCTCTCTATGGCATTGAATATTAAAAAGTTATTGGTGTCACAGCCGAAGCCCACATCGGAGAAGTCCCCTTATTTCGATATCGCCGAGAAGTATGGTGTAAAAATAGACTTCCGTCCGTTTATTAAGGTTGAGCCTATTTCAGCGAAAGAATTCCGGCAACAACGAATCTCAATTTTAGACCATACGGCCGTTATCTTTACGGCACGCACGGCTATCGATCATTTCTTCCATTTATGCGAGGACTTGCGTGTAGCGATTCCGGAGACAATGAAGTATTTTTGCATGACAGAGGCGATAGCCGTTTATCTGCAAAAATATATTGTTTATAGAAAGCGGAAGATATTTTATGGGCAGACCGGCAAGGCGGAGGATTTGGTGACTATCATCGCTAAACATGCGAAAGAGAAATATTTGGCTCCGGTATCGGACGTCCATAAAGATGATTTGTTCGATATGCTGGACGTAAAGAAAATTAATTACACGAAGGCGGTGATGTATCGCACGGTAAGCAACGACTTCACGAAAGACGAGAAATTCGATTACGATATGTTGGTGTTCTTCAGCCCGTCGGGCATTTCCTCTTTGCTGAAGAATTTTCCCAATTTTAAGCAAGAAGACATCAAGATCGGCTGCTTTGGACCTACAACAGCGAAAGCCGTTAAGGATGCGGGATTGCGCTTGGACGTGGAAGCTCCCACTCCCGAGGCTCCCTCGATGACCGCCGCGTTGGATTTATACTTGAAAAAGCAGCAAGACGGAAATAAAGCATAATGACCGAGCGAAGGCATACCCTTTCTAAGGAAGAACGCTTGTCGTGGAAACGTCACATCGACCGATTGTTTACGGAAGGCCGGTCGTTTGTGGCGTTTCCGCTACGTGTCGTTTATCTATTAAGTAATGAGGAAGGAATGCCCGTGCGGGCCTCTTTTTTAGTAAGCGTACCGAAAAAAAGATTTAAGCGGGCCGTGAAACGCAACCGGATCAAGCGGCAAGTACGCGAGGCTTATCGAATGCATAAATATGATTTATGGGAATCGTTGGAAGCGAAAGACAAACGAATGCTGATCGCTTTCTTGTATGTCGATAACGAGCTTCATTCGTCTGTTACGATGGAAAAAGCGATGACGAAAGCGATCCGTATTCTTCGGGAGAAAGAGGCATGAGACGTTTCCTGACCGCACTATTCTTATTGCCCGTCTATTTTTATAAGTATTGTATCTCACCCATGATGCCTCCTGCCTGCCGTTATGTCCCCACTTGCTCTGAATACGCGATACAAGCGATCAAGAAATATGGTCCGCTAAAAGGCTCTTATTTGGCGATTAAGCGGATATTGCGTTGCCATCCTTGGGGCGGAAGCGGTTACGACCCTGTCCCTTAATACATATAAATGATTTATTACGATATACATACGCATCTGAAGGCCCTCGCCTCTCCGGAAGAGCAGGTCTCGATCGTGAATACGGCTATAGGAATGGAAGAGGACGAGTGGGACGCTTATCCCGCTCGATGGCGCTCGGTGGGTATTCATCCTTGGTATATAATAGAAGACGGAAAGAGCCAATTAAGTTCGCTGAGAGCCCTCGCGGCACGCCCGGATGTCGTGGCGATAGGTGAGGCGGGGCTGGATAAAACAGTGGAAACGCCCTTGGATAAGCAATTGGATATTTTCACGGAACAAGCCTACTTAGCGGAAGAGCAGAGGAAGCCTCTCATCATCCATTGCGTCAAGGCATGGCCGGATTTGATCGCTTGCCAGAAACGAATCCGCCCCCAGGTCCCATGGATCATTCATGGATTCCGCGGAAACGGAATCTTAGCGGCACAATTGCTTCGTTTCGGATTTTACCTTTCCTTTGGTGCCCGTTTCCAGCCCGAGGCGGTACAGGCGGCATGGCCGGGACATCTTTTTACCGAGACCGATGAATCTTCTATCCCAATACATTCCATCTATAAAAGCATAGCGGATGCGTTAGGTATCACGCTCACGGAGCTGTCGACGCAAATCGCCCGGAATATCTCCATTTTCCCACTGAATGACGAGACTTACCGCACGGTTTAATGCCGAATTCCTTCGAACATCTCGGAACGATCCTCTTTCGTCTGCGTGGATTTCGCTTTAAAGCTATTGAATGTCCAGCTTAGTGTCAATGTAATTTGTGGATATTTAGGTTTGATGCGTGTCAGAGAGCGCAAATCGGCGGTTTGTATATCGCTGATGTATTTGGCGGAACGGAAAATGTCCCGAAACGCCAACGTGGCGGAAAGCTTGCGGTCGAACAACTGCTGGCGGATCGCCAAGTTGGCGTACCAATAGGCGTCCGTACGTCCTTGCGTGGTGACGGAAGGGCCTACAAAACTGCCATCCAACTGTATGCGTGTATATTTCCCGATGCTGAACAGGTTGTTCCATAGGATGTCGTAGTTCGTGCTGGAGGTCGTGTTGCCTCCCGCGGCACGCTCGTTTTTTACCTTATAATGATACACGTTCCCATTGACCGTGGTGTTCCACCAGCGTACGACACGCCAATTCACGCTTAGCTCTACTCCCGTAGAATAATCATGACCTACGTTCGCCATCGAATCCAATGTGACGCCAGCGGAATAAGGTACACGCAGTCGCTCTATCTTATCCTTGCGATGGCGGTGGAAAAGCGTAGCGGATACCGTATTTTCCCCGATATCCTTCCGATAATTCAGCTCGAAAGAATTAATATATTCCGGACGGATATCCGGGTTCCCGATCTCAGCCGTATAGAAGTCGCGGTAAGTAATGTAAGGCTCCATGTAATAAAGCTGCGGGCGCGTGGTACGACGGGAATAGGAAGCCAACAAGCGATGCCCTTTCGGGAATGTATAGCCTAAATGTACCGACGGGAAGAACTCAAAACGATTTTTCTCCCGATCCGCTCCCGCCACGGAACTCCGCAACACTGTATGCGTATGCTCGCCTCGTACGCCCGCTTGCGCTTCCAGACCTTTCCACGTATGCGAGAGAATCGCGTAAATCGAATTCACCCCTTCCTGAAAGTAGAAGGTATTATAAATATCGTCCCGCCAGTAAAAAATCTCCCTTTCCGGATCCCACCATTCCATGCTGTAATCACCATCCTCCAAATAGGAATAATATTGATAACCGGCCTCTAAGCGGCTGCTTTTCCCGAAGGGCAGGGCATAATCCAAATTGACGCGAGCCGTTTCCCGATGCTCCGCCTCGTAAGCCCTATGCCCTTGTTGGCGTTGACCTTCCAGCGACATCAAATCGTTGAAGAAGTATTCCAAGGCGTGACCGCCGTATTTGTAGTACGCGCTCCCGGAAAGCTCATGACCTTTATCATTGAACTTATGGTGTACGGCAATGCTGCCTAATCCGATATTCTCGTCGTTATCATAATCATCGATGCTTTGATAGTTCGCTGACGCGGGGGAGCTTCCCGCCACTTCCCGGGTTTCTTGATAACGCATCTCCCCTTTTCGCTTGTTGCCGCCATACCCTCCTTCCAAGTCCAGGGTAATCGTCGTACGGGGAAGATTCAGGCTCCATCCGCCCTTCAAGGTATAATGATAACTATTACCCGTACGCGGACCGATAGAATGGGAAGTCGTAGTTTGGTCGCCTACAATCGTCATCTTCTCTTGGTCGAAATCACTCTTACGCAACCGGTCGGTCCATTGTCCGCCGATATACCAACGAGAGCGTTGGCGTTGTTGCGTTAGCAAGAAATCGACATGCCGGGACAACCAGGTGCTGCCGGAGAGATTGATCATCCCGCTCAATCCCCGTTGGAAATGTTTCTTGGTAATGATATTGATAATACCCACGTCGCCTTCCGTATCGTGTTTGGCGGATGGAGTCGTGATAATCTCGATATTCTCGATATGACCCGCCGGTATTTGTTCCAGCGCCTGCGTGCCGGAAAAGACACTGGGCTTTCCGTCTACGTAGACCAGAAAACCGCTACTACCCCGGAAGGTAACCTCGCCTTCCGCGTCCACACGTATGGATGGCGTGTTCTCCAATATATCCACGGCCGAGCCTCCGCTTCCCATCATATTGGACGAGGCTTCCAGCACTTTCTTATCCAGTTTGTACACCAATTGCCGTTTCTCGGCTACGACCTCTACTTCCGCGAGACCGATCTCCAAAGGCGTCATGGCGAGTTGCCCTACGTCTACCGGTTCGGAGCCCACTACCTCGATACCCTCCCGAGCCAAGATGTCATAACCTACCAAACGGACCATAAGGGTATACTTTCCATCGTCCACCTGCCGGAAGGAAAAAAGTCCCCGTTCATCCGGAAAGGTCTGTTGTATAGGCGCATCGTTCCCTGTTGTATAGAGAAAAATATCCGCGTAATTAATCGCTTGGCCTGTACTCGCGTCTACTAATTGTCCCTTGATGCGGATATCGGAAGGAGAGGCCCACAATGATAAGGACACCAGCCACCAAAAGGCAAGCACGATAGAGATTCTCTTTCGGATAAGACGTGTTTTCATGGAATATCTTCTCTTAGTTCGATTGGATGAATTGAAGCAGTTTCTTTGTCAGGTTTCCCCACGAGAGCCGTTTCTTGGTTTCCGCGATCCGCTCAGGAATGCTCTGCCATTTCTCTGGAAGGAAAAGAGCTCGGATACCTTCCGC
The DNA here is from genome assembly GCA_019114945.1 of Candidatus Parabacteroides intestinigallinarum. Taxonomy (GTDB): domain Bacteria; phylum Bacteroidota; class Bacteroidia; order Bacteroidales; family Tannerellaceae; genus Parabacteroides; species Parabacteroides intestinigallinarum. Next base: position 52,417 of record DXEN01000055.1, read on the forward strand.
CATAGCGGATGCGGAGATGCCGGACGCGACGACACCCGTTACCGCCCTCCCGACGCTATTGGGAAAATCGCCTACCGGCGTAGCGACCATCGGCAGGTCGTAATGATAGGCTACCGATACGACACCGCTTTGGGTGGCGGAACGATAGGGAAGTATCAAAGCGTCGGCGGCGGAGAAATAAACGGGTATTTCCTCGTCGCTGATATAGGCGTTATGGACCTGTATCCGGTTGCGAGCGGGCGACGTGTCGATCAGCGCCTGGTATTTCTCAAAGCTACCATAGCATTCACCGGCGATGATCAATTGGTAATCGTCCTCTAACTCGCCCATCGCCTCGATAAGCAAATCCAATCCTTTGTAATCCCGGATAAGCCCGAAAAACAGAAGGTTCTTGTGAGAGGAGTCGAGGTGTAACCGTGCGCAAGCCTCGGCGCGGTCCATCTTTTCCCCAAAATGATCGTACAACGGATGCGGGTTCTGGATGTATCGTGCGCTGGGACAAAGTCGGAGCAAATCATCCCTCACGATATCGCTCATTACGATAAAACCGTGGCATTGCCGAAAAAGCAACGTAGCCAAGGGCTTGTCGAAGAAATGCGGCTCGTGGGGAATCGCATTATGAATCAATGCGATTACCTTGCAGTGCTTGCGCATGCGGTTCGCCACGTGGGCGTACCCCGGCACGAAAAAAGACATCCAATAACTGATAATCAGCACGTCCGGGGCGTATGTCCGGATCGCTTTCGTCGTGGTGATGTAGGAGAGCGGGTTGACGCTATCCAGCACCCGCTCGCTCGCTATCGCCTCCACCGATTCTCCCTCCTCTACATATTGTGTTTTCCCGGGAAATAGGATGTCCGGATACAGACGTTTGAAGTTGAAGGCTTTCACCTCGTACCCTTCTTCCACCAGTTCTTGGTAGAGCCTTCCGCTGAACTGGGCGATACCGCCCCGGTACGGATAGATAGGAGAAAGAATCGCGAACCGCATGATAATTGACAATTAACAATTAACGATTGATAATTAGAATGGACAATGGACAATTGATAATTGACAATTAAACATACTAATCCGTAATTGTCAATTATCAATCGTCAATTCTCAATTCATTTAGTATCTATAATGTTCCGCTTTATAAGGACCTTCTACCGGCACGCCGATATAATCGGCTTGTTTCTGGGTCAACTTGGAGAGCTTCACGCCAATGCGTTCCAGATGCAGGCGGGCCACCTCCTCGTCCAAGCGTTTCGGCAGGCGATACACACCGACCTCGTAATCCATTTCCCATAAATCCATCTGGGCAAGCACTTGGTTCGTGAACGAGTTGCTCATCACGAACGAAGGGTGTCCCGTGGCGCAACCCAAGTTCACCAAACGTCCCTCGGCCAGCAAGAAGATAGAATGACCATCCTCCGGGAAGGTATATTTATCCACTTGCGGTTTGATATTCGTATGCTGGATACCGGGATAGTTAACCAACTTATCCACCTGTATTTCGTTGTCGAAATGTCCGATGTTGCACACGATCGATTGGTCTTTCATCCGTGCCATGTGGTCGATCGTGATGATATCGCAATTACCCGTAGTCGTGACGAAGATATTACCCTCTTTCACGGCCTCTTCCATCGTAGTGACCTCGAATCCTTCCATCGCGGCCTGCAAGGCGCAAATCGGGTCGATCTCCGTTACCAGCACGCGCGCGCCATACGAACGCATCGAGCGGGAACAACCCTTGCCCACATCACCATAGCCGGCTACGACGACCACCTTACCGGCGATCATCACGTCCGTGGCGCGTTTGATGCCATCCGCCAACGACTCGCGGCACCCGTAAAGGTTATCGAATTTTGATTTCGTCACCGAGTCGTTCACGTTGATCGCGGGAACCAGCAACTCGCCCCGTTCCATCATCTGATACAAGCGGTGTACACCCGTAGTGGTCTCTTCCGACACACCCCGCATCTCCTCTACTGTGCGATGCCAACGTGTATTATCCTCCGCCAAAATCCGACGCAAGGTATCGAGAATAACCTGCTCCTCGTGGTTCTCGCCCGCACGGTCGATAGTCGAGGGATCTTCCTCCGCCCGGTAACCTTTATGTACCAGCAACGAGGCGTCGCCACCATCATCCACGATCAGATGCGGCCCCTTGCCGCCGGGGAAGCGAAGCGCCATCTCCGTGCACCACCAATATTCCTCCAGGCTCTCGCCCTTCCAAGCGAATACCGGCACGCCGTCCGCCGCGATAGCCGCCGCCGCGTGGTCCTGCGTAGAAAAGATGTTACAACTCGCCCAGCGTACGTCCGCGCCCAAGGCCACCAAGGTCTCGATCAATACCGCGGTCTGGATGGTCATGTGCAACGAGCCGGTGATACGTGCGCCTTTCAGGGGTTTCCGGTCGGCATATTTCTGGCGGAGTGCCATCAGTCCGGGCATCTCGTGCTCAGCTATCTCGATTTCCTTGCGGCCAAAGTCCGCCAAACTCATATCCGCCACTTTATAAGGCAGATTCGTAGGGAATAATTCAGACATAAATTGTTTTCTTCTTATAGATGGATTGATGGCGCGAAGATACGAATTTATGAATTACGAGCTACGAATTATGAGCTACGAGTACAAGTTTAAATTTATGTACCTATGTTCTCCGGCCAACGCACGTATGTTAAATCGTCCACGCACGTATGTGTCTTTGCCAACGCACCTATGTTCTCGAAATATATCGGCCCGGTGGAACGAACCCGAAAATAACACGTCGTGCAGCAATATCGGGGAATTCGCGTCGTTATAAGTAATAAGCGAGGCGCGATGCCATAAAAATTGTATCTTCGCGGTTTTATTGGAGGAAAACAAACGATTATGAGAATTCAAGTAGTATCGATTGTATTGTCGTTAGTGTTGGCGTTGGGCGCTTGCTCGGTGCCGAAAGACGTGGTTTATTTCCAAGGGATCGATTCCTTGTCGCCCGAGCGGGTGGAGGAGATGAGCCAGCCCTATGTGTCGAGAATCTGTCCGGACGATCTGCTCACGATCACGGTCACGGCTTGGGATCCTACGGTGGTGACGCCTTTCAACCCGCCGGTATATGCCTATGCCCAGCAAGGCGAGGTATCCGCGGTCTCATCCGCGCAATTGCGTACGTACTTGGTGGATGCCGAGGGATATATCAACTTCCCGGTGTTGGGAAGAATCCACGTGGCGGGGCAGACCAAGCAAGAACTGAGCACGAAAATGCAACAAATGATCGAACCCTATGTGAAAGACGCATTGGTGAATATCCAGATCGTGAATTATAAGGTGACGGTGATGGGCGAGGTGGCCCGCCCCGGCGCGATATCCGTGAAGAACGACCGTATCTCGATCCTCGACGCGATCGGGCAGGTGGGCGATTTGACCATCAATGCGAACCGGACGAACATCCTCGTCATACGCGACAACAACGGAGCCAAAGAGTTCGGGCGGCTCGACATCACGGAGCCGGATATCTTTACCTCTCCTTATTATTACCTGCAACAAAACGACGTGGTCTATGTCGAGCCGAATAACGCGAAGAAGCGTAACGCCCGTTATAGCCAGGCACAACAATATAGCATCACCGTGTTCTCCTCCATCCTGAGCGCGATCTCGGTGGTAACTACCGTAATATTGGCAATCACTAAATGATGAAAGCATGGAAGTAAAAGACAACGAAACGATTGGCTTAAAAAGCATCATTGTAGGTTATCTATTACACTGGAAGCTGTTCGCGGGGGTGTTCCTGTTCTCCCTCCTGCCTGCCGTCCTGTATTTGATATTGTATCCCCGCACATACGAGATCATGGCACGCATACAAATCCAGGAAGACAAGGATCTGGGCGGTGGTAGTTTCGGACTGGGCGAGGCCGCCGGCCTGATGAAATCCTTCGGGTTGGGAGCCACGTCCGGAGGTGTCATCAATATCGAGGATGAGCTGATGACGCTCACTTCCAACAAGCTTTTGCGGGATATGGCGCTCGAATTGGGTGTCAACGTGGATTACAGCAAACCCTTCTCCTTCTACCGGATGTACGACCAATCCCCCCTCGTTCTGACCGCCGATTCCGCCACAAACCAACAGCTGGCGGAAGATGTGGAATTCTCGGTCCGACCACGGGATGGAAAGATTCAAGTATCCGTGAAATCCGTAAACATGGAAAAACAACGTTTAGAATTTTCTTCCTTACCGGCTAAGATAGGATTGCCGGTTGGTACATTCCTTTTGGATCGTGCATCCGCCTATGCGAATACTTCATTACCTAAGTTAGATATAACTTATCATCCCGCGGGATGGGTGGCAGAGAAATTGGCTGAAGATTTCGTGATAGAGGAAAGCTCTAAGACCTCGAACGTGATTGAGTTGAGTTGCACCGATTATGAAAAGAAAAGAGGCACAGAAATGTTAGATACCCTTATCGCTCTTTATAACCGACAAGCTAAAGACTACAAATTTGCGGAAGCCCGCAAATCATTGACTTTTTTAGACGGACGGATTAATGGCATCATAGTGGAATTAGCAGGCATCGAGGACCAGATAGAACGCTACAAGAGCCAGCATCAGCTGATGGATATCGAACATGATGTTCTATACTATGTCGAGCAGATGAAAGAACTCCAGACGAAGTTGATTGAACTATCTGCCCAGACAAATTTAATAGAAATGATGGATGCGTTCGTAAAAGATCCGGCGAATCGCTACAATTTGGTTCCTGTTCTGTTGAATGCCCAAGAAGGCGAGAAAGGTGGAGCTTTATCGAAGTACAACGAGGTATTGCTGGAGCGTGCCCGTGTTATTCAAAATTCCAGTATGAATAACCCTTTGGTGGCTACCTTGACAAAGCAAGCGGACGAATTGCGCGGGAGTGTCATAGAGACGATCGGGAACGCACGAGAATCGCTTGATATCTCGTTAAATGAAGTAAAAGAGAAAGAACGACAAATCTACGAGAAAATGAACAGTTTTCCTGTAGCGGAACGTCGATATGTAGAACTAAAACGTCAACAAGAAATTTCGCAGGGAGTTTACTTGATTTTACTCCAAAAGCGGGAGGAAGTGGCGCTTACGTTAGGACAAGCTCGCGATAAGGCGAAGGTGCTGGATGCCGCTTATGTGAAGAGTAAGCCCGTAGGACCGCGAAAACTGTACGCCGCGATCGGGATGATTGTATTGACCTTGGTTGTACCAGTCGGCTATTTGTTCGTGAAAAAGCAAACAAAAGCGCTTCAATTGGAATATAACCGGCAAAAGCGTATGTAAAAACAGATTAAAGGAGGGCTGAATAGATGAGTAAAGTGGATTTCTCGCGGATATTTCCTGATAACCGTTGTTCCGGGGAAACAATTCTACGGCAAGCTCAGCTAGTGATGCTGCGTATGCTCAAGATTATCGATTATATTTGTCGCAAGCATGATATCGCTTATTGGATGTGTTCGGGAACGCTTTTAGGGGCGGTACGCCATAAAGGTTTTATACCTTGGGACGATGATTTGGATATTTGTATGATTCGAGAGGACTATGAGCGATTTGTTAAAATCGCGGTCGAGGAGTTTCCAGAGGATATGTGGTTGCAAACGCGCGAGACAGACCCGCATTATCATTATTTGCCTTTACCGTGTAAAGTACGTGACAGGAAAAGTTTTATTCTTTCCCCAGGCTATGAGGATGAAGATTGCGAAAAAGGTTTGTTCATCGATATTTTCCCGATGGATCGCTATCACAAACAGTCATTGCCTTTTTTGTTCGAGAAGATGGTGAAAAGCTATAATACTTTTATCTGCAAGAGTATGGATGCGATTTATTTTAAAGATGAGTCTTTTGATAAGAAGGTACTAGCGTTTTTTCATCCTATTTTTCATGGATTGGTAGTGCAATATATGAAATTCGCACGTAAATTGATTGACAGGAATCGCCACTTAGGAACCGATTGTCGTTTAGGGCATGGTTTTGATACTTTGTGGAAGAGATATCTACGATACGATGATATCTTTCCTGTAATAGAACTAGATTTTGAAGGGGCGAAATTTTATGCTCCTCATCACCCGGATGTATATTTAAGAACATTGTACGGTCCTAATTACATGACACCTCCTCCTCTTCAAAGACGTTTAGCCGCTCAACACGCTCACGAAATAAAGCCAATACTTTGATTTAGTAATTTCACACATTACAACCGTTCATAGATTTGTGCGACTTGTTCACCTATATTGTTCCAAGTATAGGCCCGCAAGGAGTAGTGAGGGTGTTCGCCCATATAGGATAATTTTCTTTGGATATGTTTTGCTAAATCTATTACATTTCCTGTTTGAAAATAATCATCTGGATTTAACTCCAACAATTTGTTGGCTGATATGTCACTAGCTAATAAAGGCAACCGATAGCTCATGGCTTCTAGCAATACCAATGGGAATCCTTCATTGTAAGAGGGTAATATAAATAACTTGGCGTGTGAATATAGCTGCCGTAAGGGTTCTCCATCCACGTATCCGGGCATAACAATATGATGCTTTTGAGCCATATCCCGTATTTGAGCCGCATAATCAGACGCATGGTCAATGCCTCCTGCCAAAACTAATCGGTAATCATGAGGCAGTGTTTTGAGATAGCTCTCGATCAGGTAATCAAAACCTTTTTCTTGCGTGATGCGCCCTACTGCTAAGATATATTTTTGAGGAGATAATCCGAGTGCTTCGATGTAGTCGGTTCGTGTACTGGGAGACTGGATTTCGACTCCATTAGGAATGTAAACGGATTTTCGTTTAATTGATTCATCAAAACGTTCTAACTGATACTTATTGACAAATATGATAGCGTCCGAACCTCTTAATGCGATCCATTCGCTAAACTTGAGAATTTTCCGAGCTATATAATTCCATTTCTTATGCTCATAGTTCGCGCTATGGTAAGTTAGCACCACCTTTAACCTTGCGAGTTTTAAGAGAGGAATAAACATTCCCGGCCCAATGTTATGAATGTGTACGATAGAAGGCCGTTTCCATACGCAAAAAAGTGTACTAATGAATGAATGGAAACATGACTCAAAGCCTTTCAAACGAGTTGAAGGCAAATCAATAAAACGTATACCTTTATAATTCTTTTCTGCATTCTGGGGTAAAAATGGGATTCGGCGAAACACTACGATCTCATATTGACCAACCAATTCCGGATAAAGTCGTTCGCAATGCTTTTCTACACCTCCTTGTACTCCAGGAAATCCACGCGTTCCAAACACATAAACCTTTTTCATGCTGGATTATGATTAATAATATACTGGTAATTCTTAATAAGTTTCTGAAAATGGCTTTCTTCCGAAAAATTGTCTTTTGCGAATTGTCGAGCGTTTTCTGACATTCGTAGATAATCAGTTTCAGATATGGTAAATGCTTTCTGAATAGTTGCACATAATTGATCCACGGAT
>DXEN01000056.1 GCA_019114945.1 Candidatus Parabacteroides intestinigallinarum
CGACAGAGATCAAGTACTGCGGCTTAACCAAACCGGAACCACGATTTACCCAAGCGGTATCGATATTGAATGCTAAGTGACCGTCCGCCTTCTCGGCGTTCCAGATACCGGCGTAGCAAACCTCCTCGTCACGCAAGTTCTCGTTCCACTCATCCATCAAGTACTCACCGCGAGTCTTCTCAACGAATACCAAGCTATCGGTAGAGTCGTCAGCGTTCTCACCCAGAGCGGCGTTGTTGAAGTGACGATACAACGGCGTATTGTCCGGAGCGATAGCGAACGCGGATGTACGAGTCTCGCTTAATACCTGCGATTTCAACGTAGCGTTCGGATCGTAGTCAGATACACCAGCCTTATCATATCCAGCTATAGAATGCGTATAGATGTCAGCTTCAAGATCATAATTTGTATTTGTAGACAGAATAGCATAATAATGTACGCCATCTATACAATTATTTTCCTTGAAGAAGAAATAACCGGCAAAGTCATTTCCGTCATTCTCTGCATAATCAAAATATTTACTTACATTAAACTTATCTTCCTTGTTGATGAACCAATACAACTCACCTTTGCTTACTTGGTAAACCGTTCTGTACAACTGAACCAAGTTCGGGCGACGCTTTTGATCATCCTCGCTTAATCCCGCATAATCAAAGCCATAAGCCTCATCAGCGATTTGATCATTGCCATATGCGACCGTATCCAACTTGAAGGCATCCTTATCGTCCAATACAACCAACGTAGAATCGTTAGCGGATTGAGCGATGAACTTCGTGTTTACATCAGCGTACGGATGGTAGTAGCTGAACGTGAACTTGTTCACCAACAAGTCGTCCTTCTCAATCTTCTTGTAACCTAAGTACTTGTCGCCTTGGAACTCAGCGGCTACAGCCGTGATCGTCAACTCGTCGTCAGCGGTGATCTCCGCATTACCTATACCAGTCGAATAAGTCTTTGTTACATAATAGAAGTTCTCATCTGCCTTCTTATTCAACTGAACATTCTCATATTTTTCATTCGAATACTCACGGTTCGTGAACGAAAGCGGAGATACATTGTTTGTATCGGAAGTATTATTCTTCAATACAACCCATTGATATGCAGGCATATGGTTCACATCCTGGTTCTCGTTAACCGTTACCCACTCGATAACACCGTTCTTATGGATCGGAGATGCCAAATATTGTCCTTCAGCGTTCTGGATGAAATAAACATTGTCGGCCAAAGAAGTACGAGTCGGCGTTACGGCACCACAAGAAGCGTAGCCCAACGTGATCTTCGTATTCTGGTTCTCAGCGTCTACCGTCAAGATACGAGTCTTATCCTTGATCAAGTCTTGCAAAGAAACACGGTTGTTATAACCCTTCTCGGCTGCGTTAAACCAATATTTCTCAGCGTCATCCTTATACGTTACCGTATGGATATAGATGTTTACATTGTCGTTCTTTGGAGAATACTTGAACAAGAACTTATATTGATCTTTCAACTGAGATGCCAAACGGAAAGCGTAAGAATTTCCCCAATCCTGACCTTTCTTATTTGCTGTTTGATCCCAGTCATACCACTCAGTAACCCACTTATAGGCCAAGAAATGAACACCGCTCTCGTTCGTATAAGCCGTATCCACACGCAGATAAGCCTCTTGGTCTTTCTGACGTACCCACAAGTAAGGAACCTCTACGTTATCGCCATCCACGTTCGTACCGCTATAAGTACCAGCAGACTCGGTATAGAAGCTCTGCGCATTGAACGGATTCGGGATATCGGTTCCCAGTACATCCTTATCGAAGGTCAACTTCAAACCGTGATCCGACTTCTCATACGTACCGAAAATCGTATTCAATTGATCAGCGGTCAGGAAAATCTCGGCCGGGCTCATCAATGAGAAAGTTGCGAAATAAGGGGCAGTACCATCATTGTATATATTCTCATCGCGATTATACTTGTTCGCCTCGATCTTAGCGACCTTCAATTCATTGCCTTCAACCCTGAAACCAAGAATCGTCTCAGCGTCGATGTATGAATACAATGCTTTATTCTTCTCTAACACCTTGTAAGAACGAGAGAACGCCCAACCGCTTACGTTGCCACCAACGGTCGGCACATAATTGGTATTAACATCCTCTACATCATTCGTAGCGATGTCCAGAATCATACCCGTAGCACGGTTCTCAAAATCGAATTTAGGAGCTTGACCCTCTTCTTGAGTAGCAACGGTTACACACCAAAGCGTGTTTGCCATATTGGCCGCATCAATGGTATTTTTTGAGACAAGTTCCAAATTGCCATCCTCATCCATAGCAAGTACTTTATCCGTACCTACTTGCAATTGATACAATTCAGAGTTAACGCCCAACTTCAACTCCTTGACATCCTCCATGTTCGCCAACACAGGAATAGTTTCAGCAGCCTCTGTCGGAAGCGCAATTGTCGCCGGTGTTACCGGAATAACAGGCACACCCTCTTGCGCATTAACGGCTACAGCACTGACAAGTGCCATACCCGCCAAAAGAGTAGAAAACTTTTTGTTCATAAATCTAAAATTTAATATTAGTAATAGTGTTAATTAGATAATTATCAAGTTCTTCCGACCAATCGTCATCGGCCTTTAAGCAACATCTAAACCATCGTTTAAATGGTACGTTTGCAAAGGTACGCGTTTCTTTGATACCTGCAACTCTTTCCGGGTATTTTTTTCACTACTTATTCGCTTTCTTATCAATGGGATAGAGTATCACAAACGAAACCTACTTTTTCCGATTACGAACCATTTTAGCTAACGAAATGCGACCTAAAAAATGTACCATTTAAACGATGGTTTAAATGGCACTAAAACGCACCCCTCGTTTCTGCATAAGCGCATTGAATCTCAATCTTTTACTATCTAAATAACGTATATGCCCGTTATAGGGTTAGATATCTATATATAATGTACGCGCGTACCTTATATAAATAAGGGTTCGACCTCTCCGAGGTCGCTTCCAGAAAGGGATGTACACATTCCGAAGGTGTCGCTTCGCTCCACCCTCGGTTACACAGAGTGGGACGGTTCCACCGTCCTATAAGTTTCACAACCCTATAATTGTCAATTATCAATTGTCAATTGATTAACACACCCCCTGCCCCTCTCAAGAGGGGAAACGGGCACACTTCCAATTGTCAATTGTTAATTGTCAATTCTTTCGGATGCACGTATGTGTCTTCGCCAACGCACGTATGTTAAAATGCCAACGCACGTACGTGACTTTGCCAATACACCTATGTGCGGACATCACCGGGAAAAGTCCCGTTTTTACTTCCTTTTCCTTCAATTATGCACCAGCGTACCGATGCGCTCGCCGCTCATCACCTTCTTCAGGTTGCCGTTCGTATCCATGTCGAATACGATAATGGGCAGGTTGTTCTCCTTGCACATCGTGGTAGCGGTCAGGTCCATCACTTTCAGGCCGCGGTTGTAAATCTCGTCGTAGGTAATATCGTCGAACTTAGTGGCCGTCGGGTCTTTCTCCGGATCGGCGGTGTAAATGCCATCCACGCGGGTACCTTTCAGCATCACGTCCGCCTCGATCTCGATGCCCCGCAGCGAGGAACCCGTATCGGTCGTGAAGAACGGATTGCCCGTACCGGCGGACATAATCACCACGTAGCCTTGCTCCAGCAGCTCGATCGCCCGCCACTTGTTGTAAAACTCGCCAATCGGCTCCATGCGGATCGCCGTCAGCACTTTCGCCTTCACGCCCTGCGCCACCAACGCGGAGCTGAGCGCCAAGCTATTAATGACCGTCGCCAACATCCCCATCTGGTCGCCTTTCACACGGTCGAAACCTTTCGAGGCGCCGCTCAAACCGCGGAAAATGTTCCCGCCACCAATCACGATACCGATTTGCACGCCCATCGCCGCGATCTCCTTGATTTGCGCGGCGTACTCGTTCAAGCGAACCTCGTCGATGCCATACTGTTTGCCACCCATCAGCGATTCTCCGCTTAACTTCAATAAAATACGTTTATACTGAGCCATCTCTTATTAAATTGTTATACGCGAAAATAGGAATTAATTCCATCGCTTCCCGGAAGAAGGCACAAAAAAAGATCGCCTCAACCGGTGTCGAGGCGATCCAAACACTAATCTCATGTTTTGTAAGCTGCGAAGATTAGCGATTTAACTAAATTACTGATTTCCCTGCAAGATATGCAACGTATCGGAAGCGATCATGTACTCCTCGTCGGTCGGCACGACCATAATCGTCACCTTGCTATCCGGAGCGCTGATAACCATCTCCTCGCCACGCATGCCCTCGTTCTTCTCCACGTCGATCTTCATGCCCATGTACTCCATGTTCTCGCACACCGCGCGACGCGTCTGCCATTGGTTCTCGCCGACACCACCGGTCCACACCAAAATGTCGCAACCACCCATCGCCGCGGCATACGCGCCGATGTATTTCTTAATGCGATAGTTGTACACGTTCAACGTCATGATCGCACGCGGATTGCCGGCCGCTACGGCGGCGTCGATCTCGCGCATATCGGAAGAGATGCCCGACAAACCCGCCACGCCGCTCTTCTTATTAATCATATCCGACATGCCGTAGCCGTCCATGTTCTCTTTCTCCATGATGAACGCCAAGGCGCCCGCGTCCACGTCGCCGCAACGCGTACCCATCAGCAAGCCCTCGACCGGCGTCAATCCCATCGAAGTATCGACACACTTCCCGTGGTCGATCGCGGCGATGGAACCGCCATTGCCCACATGCGCCGTGATGATTCGTTGCTCCTCGTAAGGAACGCCCAGAATCTCGCACGCCCGGCGCGATACATACCGGTGGCTCGTGCCGTGGAAACCGTAACGACGCACGCCATACTTCGTGTACATCTCGTACGGCAAGCCGTACATATACGCGTAGTCCGGCATCGTCTGGTGGAACGCCGTATCGAACACGGCCACCTGCGGAATACCCGGAATCAGCGCTTCCATAGCGTCGATACCCTTCAAGTTCGCCGGGTTGTGCAGCGGAGCCAAGTCGGAGCACTCTATCACCTTGTTGATCACGTCCTTGTCAATTAACACGCTGGAAGCGAACTTCTCGCCTCCATGCACCACGCGGTGCCCCACGGCGTCAATCTCCTTATAATCCTTGATACAGCCATACGTAGCGTCGGTCAGCACGCTCAAGATAAACTGGATACCCTCTTGGTGTCCCGGAATCTCCTTCTCCAGGATTTTCTTCTGGCCATCCTTATCGGTCAATTTCAAGAACGCGCCCGGCAGGCCGATCTTCTCGATGCCTCCTTGCGCCATCACCGCGCCAGAAGTCATATCGAACAACTTATATTTAATCGAACTGCTACCACAGTTCAGCACCAATATCTTCATCTTCTCTGAATTCTTTTTATCCGTTACGTATTACTTAGCCGCTTTCAAGGCGATCGACTGGTTGCAAGCGATCGCTACCATCTTATAGATATCATCCACGGAGCATCCGCGCGACAAATCGTTCACCGGAGCCGCCATACCTTGCAGGATCGGGCCGATCGCCTCGGCGCCGCCCAAGCGCTGTACCAACTTATACGCGATATTGCCGACCTCCAACGTCGGGAACACCAATACGTTCGCCTTGCCCGCGATCTCGCTGCCCGGCGCTTTCTTTTGGCCAACGGCCTCCACCAAGGCGGCATCCGCCTGCAACTCGCCATCAATCTTCAAGTCCGGTGCCATCTCTTTCGCCAACCGGGTCGCCTCGACTACCTTATCGACCATCTCGTGCGAGGCGCTGCCTTTCGTCGAGAAGCTCAACATCGCCACCCGCGGATCCGCGCCTACCAACGCGCGCGAAGTGCCCGCCGTAGCCACGGCGATACTTGCCAACTCCTCCGCGTTCGGATTCGGCATCACGGCGCAATCGGCGAAAACCAGGATGCCATTGTCGCCATATTGCGGCGTTTGCGTAAACATGATGAACGCGCCGGATACACACTTCATACCCGGAGCCGTCTTGATAATCTGCAAGGCGGGGCGCAACACGTTGCCCGTCGTATTCTCGGCGCCGGCGATCTCGCCATCCGCGTCGCCCGACTTAATCATCAAGCAACCCAAGAAAAGCGGATCCTCCACCAGGACAGCCGCCTTCTCCGGCGTCATACCTTTCTTCTGACGAAGCTGGAACAACAAATCCGCGTAAGCGGCTTTCTTCGCATGGTTTTTCGGATCGACAATCGTCGCCTCGCCGATGTGGCTCAGTCCGAAGCCAGCCGCCAATTGGTGAATCTCATCCGGGTTTCCGATTAAGATAATATCCGCCACACCATCGGCCAACAGGCGGTCGGCGGCTTTCAACGTCCTTTCCTCCGTTCCCTCGGGAAGAACGATGCGCTGCTTATTTGCTTTAGCACGCGCGATAATGTCTTGCATTAAATCCATCGTGGAAAATATTTTTATGATCTACTAATTTAACTCATCGTTACTCCCGCAAAATTAGGCATTCTGCCATATAGAGTTTGCAAAATGAAGGAAAGATTTCCATGCGGACTTGTCACTTTCAGAACATTTAACAGTAATTCGTCACCTCCCGTTCCCCGGAAAGAATCTGTTGCAACTCCTCCGCCGTCACGTTCACGCTGATTTTCCCCTCGTGGGCGACCGATATTTTCCCGCGTTCCTCCGATACGATAATGACCAGCGCGTCGGTCTCTTGCGACATGCCCAACCCGGAGCGATGCCGCAGCCCCATCTCCTTCGGCAAATTGGCGTTCTGGGCGACCGGCAAGATGCAACCCGCCGCCTTGATGCGATTGTCGGCGATAATCATGGCTCCATCGTGCAACGGACTATTCTTAAAGAAAATGTTCTCGATCAGGCGGGCGTTCACATCCGCGCTGAACATCTCGCCCGTATGCTCGAACACCGCCAAATCCATCTCTTGCTGGATAACGATCAAGGCCCCGGTTTTCTTGCGGGCCATATTCATGCAAGCCAGCACGACAGGAGCGACAAACTTGTCCTCTTTCTCCATCCCATGCTCGCGCTTCGTGAACAAGGCGCTGACGAACTTCCATCCGCGATGCGAGCCAATCGTCACGAGAAAACGACGGATCTCGTCCTGAAACAAGATGACCAATACCACGAAACCCACGCTGATGATCTTATCCAGGATGGCGCCCATCAAACGCATCTCCAGCACTTGCGAGATCAAGATCCAGACAATGATAAACGACACGACACCACTGAAAATCGCCAACGTGCCCGAACTCTTCATCAGCTTATACGTCTGATACAGGAAAAACGCGACCAGCAGTACGTCAATCAAATCTTTTATGCCAAAATGCATCCACATAGCATCAATATATATAATAATGTATTCCTACCGTTTAAACCTCCATCCTTACGCCTCCGTCTTCAATTGCCGCACGATCCGGACGGCCTCCACCGCTTGCCGCACGTCGTGTACCCGCAGGATATCGGCCCCATGCAACAAGGCGAACGTGTTCAGCACGGTCGTCCCGTTCAAGCTCTCCTCGGGCGTAGCGTCCAGTAATCTATAAATCATACTCTTGCGTGATACGCCTACCAGCAACGGCAACTCGAAGACGGCAAATTCCTCCAGATGGTGCATCAACCGGTAGTTCTGCTCCAATGTCTTGCTGAAGCCAAAGCCCGGATCGAGGATGATATCGTTCACGCCCAGAAGGCGCAGCTCACGCACCTTACGGGCGAAATAGAGCATCACTTCCTCCATCAGATCCGCGTAGTCCGTATGGCGTTGCATCGTGCGCGGCGTCCCCCGCATATGCATCAATAAATAAGGGACCCGCAGCCCCGCCACGGTACGGAACATCGCCTCGTCCAACTCGCCCCCGGAGATGTCGTTGATAAGCGCGACCCCGTACTCTTCCACGCCCCAACGAGCGACCTCCGCCCGGAACGTATCCAACGACACGGGCACCTCCGGATAACGATCCCGCAAGAGGCGCAACGCCGGCTCCAAACGACGCATCTCCTCCTCCGGCGAGACATCCTCGGCATCGGGGCGGGAAGAATATCCGCCCACGTCGATCCACGCGCCTCCTTCCGACAAGATGGTCTCGATACGTCGTTCTATATCCGCCTCGCCCCGCTGACGGCTCGCGGCGTAAAAAGAATCGGGCGTGACGTTCAAGATTCCCATCACGACCGGCGTATCCAACGACACGAGATTTCCTTTTATATTGAGCATTTTATCCATCATATTCTCGATTGTTCGCACGCGAAGATACGGGTTTCTGGCCGAAAATCTTTCCCGCCGTTCCGCATTCTTCATTTAATTCGTACATTCGCGCCCGATTGAATAGATTGAACGATTTTTAAACGCGATACATCATGATAAGCATTATAGACCTCTATGAGTTATTCATCCATCACCCCCAAGTAACGACCGATAGCCGCCATTGCCCGGCCGGCTCCATCTTCTTCGCCTTACGGGGCGATACGTTCGACGGCAACCAATTCGCGGAGAAAGCCTTGGCCGCGGGCTGCGCCTACGCCGTAATCGACAATCCGGACTATTACCGCGACGAACGGACCATCCTGGTAGATGACGCGTTGAAAACCTTACAAGAGTTAGCCCGCCACC
This sequence comes from Candidatus Parabacteroides intestinigallinarum, assembly GCA_019114945.1. Taxonomy (GTDB): domain Bacteria; phylum Bacteroidota; class Bacteroidia; order Bacteroidales; family Tannerellaceae; genus Parabacteroides; species Parabacteroides intestinigallinarum. The sequence goes on from DXEN01000056.1 coordinate 8,607, forward strand.
ACCGGCGGACAATCGGCGTGCCCATTATCGGTATCACCGGGACGAACGGTAAGACCACGACCAAGGAATTGATAGCCGCCGTGCTTTCCACGAAATTCAACCTGCTTTATACGGAAGGCAACCTCAACAATCACATCGGTGTCCCCTTGACGTTACTCCGCCTGAACCACGAGCACGAGATGGCGGTTGTCGAGATGGGTGCCAGCCACCCGGGCGACATCGAGGAACTGGTCCATATCGCGCAACCCAATTACGGGATTATCACGAACGTGGGACGGGCGCACCTGGAAGGATTCGGCTCGTTCGAAGGCGTCGTACGTACGAAAGGAGAGCTATACGAATACATCCGTCGCACGCACGGGAAGATATTCATCCGGGAAGAGGACACCGACCTGCGGGCGATCGCCCATGGGATCGAACAAATCAGTTACGGGGAGAGCGACGAGGCATTCACCTCCGGCCATGTGGTCGGTAGCGATCCTTTCCTGGTATTCGACTGGAAACAACAGGGGAAAATACATACGGTAGAAACCCATCTCATCGGGAGCTACAACCTATCCAACGCGTTGGCCGCCATCGCCATCGGACGCTATTTCAAGATTCCCGCCGAACGAATCAGCCGGGCGATCGCCGCGTACGAGCCCACCAACAACCGTTCCCAATTCAAGCGGACCGCGGATAACTCGCTGATTATCGACGCTTACAACGCGAACCCCACCAGCATGAAAGTGGCGTTGGACAACTTCATCGCCCTGCCGGAGCGTCCCAAGGCGGTTATCTTAGGCGATATGCTGGAATTAGGCCCGACGAGCGACGAGCTGCACGCCGAAATCGTACGGCTCGTAGAGCAAGGACATTTCGAGAAGGTGTATCTGTGCGGCGAGCACTTCGCGCGGGTCGGCCAGGCCTTCCCGACCTTCGCCAACCGGGAGGCCCTGCTGGAGGCGCTGCGCCAATCGCCGTTGAAAGGCTATCATATCCTGATCAAAGGCTCGCATGGAATCGGGCTGGAACGATGCGTGGAACTGCTTTAGACCCGCTAAGGCGTAAGAGCGCGGAAAGCCCCGTTTTCCTTCGGAGAAAACAAACTTTTCCTTCGAAAGAAACCTAATTTTCCTTCGAAGGAAACGAAAATCCCCTCCGAATGCGTTTAAAAACGCTGAAAAAGATTACATTTGTAAATCAAATAAAGAAAGAATACATGAAAAACGTACTCATTCCAGCGTTGGCGCTTTGCTTGTCCGCGGCGACGCAAGCGGCCGACAATCCATTATGGACGCGTTATTGCGCCATCTCACCCGATGGACAAACCATCGCTTTCTCTTACCAAGGCGATATTTATACGGTGCCCACCTCCGGCGGGCAGGCCCGTCAGTTGACAACCCACCCGGCGCACGACACACGCCCGGTCTGGTCGCCCGACGGGCAAAAACTGGCCTTCGCCTCCAACCGGGAAGGTAATTTCGATATCTTCCTCATGGACAAGGAAGGTGGCGTGCCCCAGCGGTTGACGACCCATTCCAAGGACGAGTTTCCCACGACTTTCAAGGATAACGAGCACATCCTGTTCCTGGCGAACATCCTGCAAGACGCCCGGACAATCCAATTCCCCGGGAGCCGGTTCATGCAGGTGTACGAGGTCGATACCCAAGGAGGGCGGCCGCGGCTTTACTCTTCTTTATATATGGAGAACATCGCGTTCGACCCCGCGGGCAAGCGAATGCTTTACAATGATTACAAGGGCTACGAGGACCCGTGGCGTAAGCATCATCAATCCGCCATCACGCGGGATATATGGCTCCGCTCGGACGACCAGTCGTTCCGGAAAGTAACCGACTTCGGGGGAGAGGATCGTAATCCGGTTTGGGCGCCGGACGGTACCTCGTTCTATTACCTGAGCGAGGAAAACGGGAGTTTCAACATCTTCAAGAAAGATTTGGAGGGCGGAGCCTCGAAAGCAATCACTACGCATAAGACGCATCCGGTCCGTCACCTGACCGCCGCCACGAACGGAACGCTTTGCTATAGCTACAATGGCGAGATCTACACGGTGAAAGAGGGCGGGCTACCCGTGAAAGTGCCCATCCAAATCGTGACGGATCAAATAGAGAACGATGTCATTCATCGTTTGTTAACCACCGGGGCGACCGATATCGCCGTATCACCGAATGGCAAGGAGGTCGCGTTTATCGTGCATGGAGATGTTTATACCACCTCCATCGAATACGAGACGACCCGGCAGATCACCAACACGCCCCAGCAAGAGCGCGACCTCGACTTCAGTCCGGATGGTCGCTCATTGGTCTACTCCGCCGAGCGGGAAGGCACGTGGGGCATCTACGAGAGCAAACTGACCCGCGACGAGGACAAGCTCTTCACCTACGCCCCGGAAATCAAGGAAGAGCCGCTGGTGGTATCCGGGCAGACCTCTTTCCAACCCTTATACTCGCCGGACGGCAACGAGGTGGCTTTCCTGGAGAATCGTACCACCCTGCGGGTCATCAACCGGAAAAGCAAACAAGTGCGCACCGTATTGGACGGGAAATATCTCTACTCGTACAGCGATGGGGACCAGCATTTCCAATGGTCGCCGGATAGCCGGTGGTTCTTGGTCGACTATATCGCGGTAGGTGGCTGGAACAACTCGGACATCGCCCTCGTGAAAGCGGACGGAAGCGGTGAGGTGACCAACCTGACGGAGAGTGGCTATTCCGATGGCAACGCCAAATGGGTGCTGGATGGCAAGGCGATGATTTGGTCGTCCGACCGTGCCGGGTATCGGAGTCACGGTAGCTGGGGCGCGCATCGGGACGTGTACATCATGTTCTTCGATGGCGAGGCATACGATAAGTTCCGCCTCAGCAAAGAGGAACTGGCATTAATCGAGGAAGAGGAAGAGGAAGACAAGGACGCCGAGAAGGAGAAAGATAAAGCGGGAAAAGAGGAGGCAACTAAAACGGTAGAACCGCTCCGCTTCGACTTGGCAAACCGCGAGGACCGCGTTATGCGACTGACTACGAACTCGTCCGCCTTGGGCGATGCCGTGCTTTCCGCCAAGGGTGATAAGCTTTATTATTGCGCCGCTTTCGAGAAAGGGTACGATTTGTGGGTACACGACTTGAAGGACAAATCCACGAAGTTATTGCTGAAAGACGTAGGTAGAGGCACCTTGCTTGCCGATAAGGAAGTTGAGAACCTGTATCTCACCGCGCAAGGGAAGCTGAAGAAAATCGACCTGAAGGACAACAAGGAGGAACCGATCACTTTCAAGGCGGAGTTCACCTATCGGCCGGCGGAAGAGCGGGAATACATCTTCCACCACGCTTGGCGTCAGGTATTGGATAAGTTCTACGACCCGACTTTGCGCGGTATCGACTGGAAAGGGTACGAGGCCGCTTACGCCCGCTTCTTGCCTCACATCAACAACAACTTCGATTTTCAGGAGATGTTGTCCGAATTGCTGGGCGAGCTGAACGGCTCACACACCGGCGCACGCTACAACCCCGGCTTGAAAAGCCCGGAGACCGCGTGCTTGGGCGCTTTCTTCGACAATGCGTACGCAGGCGATGGCTTGAAGATAGAGGAGATTATCGCCAAAGGCCCGCTGACCTTGGCGGATAGCCGGATACGGAAAGGTTGCGTCATCGAGAAAATAGACGGTACGCCCATCCAGAAAGATAAGGATTATTACCCGCTACTGGCCGGGAAGGTGGGCAAGAAAGTCACGTTATCCGTTTATGATCCCGCGAGCGGCCAACGCTTCGAGGAGCAAATAAAAACAATCGGGAACGGCGAGCAAGCCGAGTTACTGTATAAACGCTGGATCAAGCAATGCGAGGAGACCGTGGATAAACTCTCCGACGGACAAATCGGGTACGTACACGTAAGAGGCATGAATAGCGAGAGTTTCCGCAAGGTGTATTCCGCCGTGTTGGGACGTTGCCGAAACAAGAAAGCCGTGATCGTCGATATCCGGCACAACGGGGGCGGTTGGTTGCACGACGATTTGGCGACCCTCCTGAGCGGCAAGGAGTATCAGCGTTTCGAGCCGCGGGGCCAATACATCGGTAGCGATCCGTACAACAAATGGACCAAACCCTCGTGCGTCCTGATGTGCGAGGACGATTATTCCAATGCCCACGGATTCCCTTGGGTCTATAAGACGCTGGGAATCGGCAAGCTGATCGGTACACCGGTAGCCGGGACCATGACCGCCGTATGGTGGGAGACGCAAATCGACCCGACCTTGGTATTTGGCATCCCGCAAGTAGGCGTAAAAGACATGAACGGGAATTATCTGGAGAACCAACAACTGGAACCGGATATCGAGGTGTACAACACGCCTGAGGACATCATCGACGGTGAGGACACGCAACTGAGACGGGCGGTGGAGGAAATGTTACGAACCATCAAACAATAAATCATAAATCATAAATTATAAATCATACAGCATACATGAAGAAGATGAGACCTATCACGTATTTAGCTTTAGCCGCGTGCCTGTGGGGCGCGGCACCCGCCGGGGCGCAGACCGCCACGCGAGGTATGTCCGTCGAGGACTTGGCCGCATGGCAACGTATCTCGGCACGGGCCATCTCGGACGATGGCCAATGGGTCGCTTGCAAGATGGAGCCTTGGGAAGGCGACGCGACCGTCTTGCTCTACGCGAAGGATGGCGAGGAGAACAATCGCTTCACCCCCGCCCGTTCTTTCGCGTTCTCGGCGTCCTCCAAGTATCTAATCGTAGAGCGCACACCTCAAAAGGCGGTTCTCGATTCCCTGAAATTACGGAAGACCCAGAAGGATAAAATGCCCATGAACACGTTGGTCATCTATTCCTACATGGGCAAAGAGGAAACCATCGATTCCTTGAAGACGTTCAAGCTGGCCGAGGAAGCGGACTGGGTCGCTTATCAACGGGGACGGAAAGATTCCACCCTGTATGTCCGCTCGCTGGACGGGGGCAAGACGTTCCAATTCACGGGCGTCACCGATTTCCAGTTCGCGAAGAAGAGCGGTATGCTTTATTACACCCGCGCAACGGAAGGGAGCGAGGGGAAACCCGGTTTGTATACGCTCGATCCGGAAAAGGGAACATCCAGCCTGATTAAGGAGGGAAAGGGCGTGTTCAAGCAAACGACTTTCGACGAGCAAGGCGAGCACCTGGCGTTCCTCTACTGCGCGGACAAGGATTCGTCCTACAAGGCGTTGAGCCTGTGGCTGTCCGAGCGGAACGCCCCCGCACGGGAGATCGCCGCACGAGGCAACCAGGCTTTCCCCGCCGGTTGGGTCATCAACGAGAACGGGAAGCTCTCCTTCTCGAAAAGCGCCGCCCGCCTGTTCTTCGGTACCTCGCCGGAGCCCAAGCAAAAAGATACCACGCGCTTGGAGGAGAACCGCCCGGACGTGCAAGTCTGGAGCTGGAACGAGCCGGTGCAATATACCGTACAGGATTTCAACAAGGAAAAAGACTTGAAGAAAAGCTACCAGGCGGTCTATCAGATAAAGGAAGGTAAGCTCGTCCAACTGGCCGACGAGGAATTACCCGATATCCAATTGGGTAACGAGGGCGACGCGGCGCTGGCGCTTCTCTCCACGTCCCGTCCCTACTCGCTCTCGTCGATGTGGGAAGGGCGCACACGGAGCGACTATTATACCGTATCGTTGGAGAATGGCGAGCGGAAGCCGTTGGCGAAAGCGGATTACGGACGGTATCGCCTCTCGCCGCAGGGGAAATACGCCTATGGCTACAACGATACGGATAGTTGCTGGTACACGTTCGACCTTGCCGCCGGCAAACGGTATCAACTGACGACCCCGCGCGACTTCCCGGCATGGGACGAGGAGAACGACGTGCCCGATTATCCACGCCCGCACGGCGCGGCCGGCTGGACGGATGGCGACCAAGCGCTCTTGCTCTACGACCGCTACGATATCTGGCAATTCGACCCGACGGGCGCCGCGGCGCCCGTCAAGCTAACGACCAACGGACGGGAGCAACGCATCCAATATCGCTTGGAGCGATTGGATAAAGAGGCTCGCTTTATCGACCTGAAGCAGCCGCAAATACTATGCGGGTTCAACGAGGTGACGAAGGGATACGGCTATTACGAGGCACGGCTCTCGAAGCCCGCAGCCCCAAAAGCGTTGCTCGCGGGAGATTATATGTTAGGAAACCTTGTCAAGGCGAAAGAGGCCGACCGGGTCATCTTCACGATAGAGACTTACGAGCGTTATCCGGATATCCAATACGCGGCGTTGGACTTCAAACGCCCCGTACAGCTCACGCGAGGCGGGGAGCAGCAAAAGGGATTCACGTGGGGCACCGCCGAGCTGGTATCGTGGCTCTCGCTGGATGGCAAACGGCTGGAAGGCGTCGTCTACAAACCGGCGAACTTCGACCCGAACAAGAAGTACCCGATGATCGTGAACTTCTACGAGCGCAACGCGGAAACCTTCTATAAGTATCGTATGCCGGAGCCGCACCGCTCGACCATCGACTATCGCCTCTATAACAGCAACGGTTACGTCATCTTCAACCCCGACATCCGCTACGTGGACGGCCATCCGGGGGAGAGTTGCTACAACTGCCTGATGCCGGGCGTGGCGATGATGATCGCGAAAGGCTACATCGACGAGAAGGCGATCGGTGCGCAAGGACACAGTTGGGGCGGCTACCAAGTCGCTTACCTGGCGACACGCACGAACCTGTTCGCGGCGATCGAGTCCGGCGCCCCGGTGGTGAATATGTTCAGCGCCTATGGCGGCATCCGCTGGGGGTCGGGCCTGGCACGCTCGTTCCAATACGAGCATACGCAAAGCCGCATCGGCGGCACGCCTTGGAGCGCGCCCCTGCATTACATGGAGAACTCGCCGCTGTTCACGATGGACAAGGTGACAACACCTATCCTGATTATGCACAACGACTCGGACGGCCATGTGCCCTGGTACCAAGGCATCGAGTACTTCGTGGCGATGAAACGCCTGGGCAAGCCCTGCTGGATGCTGAATTACACGGGCGAGCCGCACTGGCCGATGAAGATGCCGAACCGCAAGGATTTCCAACAGCGCATGTTCCAGTTCTTCAATCATTACCTGAAGGGCGAGCCTATGCCGCGATGGATGTCCGAGGGCGTGCCCGCCGTCGACCAGCCGTTTGAGTTGGGCTACTAAAAGCGCATCCGGAAGAGCGTACGACCAGGCCGGGACTCGACGGTCAAATCGCCGCCATGCAGGCGCATGACCCGCTGGGCGATGCTCAGCCCGATGCCACTGCCCCCGGGCTTGGTCGAATAAAAGGGAGTGAAGATCGCGGACAGTCGTTCCGGCGGAATGCCGGGGCCATTGTCCGCGATTGTTATATCCAGCCGGTCGCCCCGCCGCTCCGCCTCTACGGCGATGGCGCCATCCGCCTGCCCCTCGATCGCTTGCGCGGCGTTGCGAATCAGGTTGATTAGCGCCAGCGTCAGCAGATGGGAATCGGCGCGCACCACGCAATCGTCCGAGGCGGCGAAGCGTATCCGCTCGCTACCTGGCTCCGCGCCAATCAGGCGGGCGATCTTACGGAACAGCGAGGCGACATGCGTCTCGACCGGCTCCGGTTCCGGCAGATGGGTCAGCCGGTGATAGGCGTCGAGGAAAGTCGCCAGATTGTCCGCCTGTTCATGAATCACCCGCAGCCCTTCCCGCGCCTCCTCCGGCGTATAGGTATCGGCGTAGCGCGCCAAGTCGGCGGAGAGGGAGCGGATAGGCGTGATGGTGTTGCGAATCTCATGCGTCATCACCCGCAGGATGCCCTCGTAATACAGGCGTTCTTCCTCCAGCGTGTTCTTCTGCCGGTTGAACAAGGCGAGGATTCGGTTCATCTCCCGGTACGCGGCCCGCGTAAAAGGATCGTCTCCCGCCTCGGGGTAACGCGAGGCGGTATCGCCGTTCCGGACCGACTCGAAGAAAACCGCCATCTGACGGTTCATCGTGTTTATCCGCCGAATCATCAACACGGTTATCAACAGGATAAGCAACAGACAGACAATAGACAGGAAATAGGACGCACCGGTTATCAACAACCAAGAGCCCGCCAGCGAGAGGAGAGCGATCGAGGCGACGTCCCCGATAATCTTTCGATAGAGACCTCGGCTAAGCATCGTTATAAGTCGTATTTACGGATTTTGTTGTACAGGGTCTGCCGGCTGATGGCCAGCCGCTGGGCGGCGAGCGTCAGGTTGCCTTTCACCTCGCGCAGCACCTCCCGGATGAACTGCCGCTCCATCTCCTCCAAGGTCATCGGGCGGGCGGACGAGGCAGCCGGCTCCGCACGGAAAGCGTCGGCGTCCAGCGTACGGGCGTCCGATAGCAAGACCGCCCTTTCCACCGCTTGCTGCAGCAAGGCCAGGTCGCCCCGGCCCGCCATCTCCGAGAGCTTTTGCCACGCCTCCCGCGTCAGGCCGGGCAACGGCTTGGCGTACGCCTCGGCGTATTTCCGCAGCAACGCGTGGATGATTCGCCGCGAGATGAGCGCCTCCTCCTCGACCTCCCGCTCGAACACGCCGACGACGGCGTCGACCAGCTTGTCGTTGTCCCACGGTTTCACGATAAAGTCGGCGGCGCCTTTCTTCAAGGCGGAGACGGCCAGCTGGATGTCCCCGAAGGCCGTGATTAAGATGACGGCGGGCGGGTTGTCCATCTCCCGGACGCGGTCCAGCCAGAAAAGACCCTCGCCTCCGCTCTGCTTCCCGGTACCGAAGTTCATGTCCAGCAAGACGATATCCACGTCGCCCGCCCGCAGCAAGGCGGGCAGCAACACGGGCGAGGAGACGGCTACCACCGTCCGGAACTCGTGCGACAGCACCGCCCGCAGGCTCCGCGTCACCGCCTCGTTATCGTCTACCACCACTATTTTCCCGTCGCGCATACGCTTCCTTTTTTACGCGGCAAAAGTACAAAAACATCCGTAAGGCGGCAAGCGCCTCTATCCGCGTTCCTTAAGACAGACACCCTTGTTAGGAGGGTGTATCAAATTGCGGAAAAGCACGCAGATTTCGACACACTTTCTTATAAGGGTATTCATCGATACCCATGTATGGGTGTCGCTCAATACCCATATATGGGTGTTGCCCAATACCCATGTATGGGTGTTCCCTAATACCCTTATATGGGTATCAAGAGCGAGGCAAGGCCCGCGGGAGAAATGTCTAATAATTGGACAAAATCGCCACGGTGCCATCACATTCCCCCCGCTCCCCTTGCCCCGCCCCGCGGGATGGCATAGCTTTGGAAGCAAAAAAAGAACGTTATGACGAATATCACTCTTAAACTTATCTTCCGGAGCTGGTGGCGCAACAAGCTCTTCGCCGTCATCTCCCTGCTCAGCCTGACGGTGGGCATCGCCTGCACCAACCTGCTGATTACGTACGTGATTTACGAGGCGGGCATCGAAGCGGACAACCCCAATAAACCGCGTATCGTCTACATGGCGCAGGACTCGCCGCTCACTTCCGGCGAGCAGGTGTCGTTCATCGTGGGCGACATCCCGACGCGGCTGAAAGCGGAATACCCCGAGGTGGAGGACTATCTGCGGATGAGCGTAACCGACGACCCGTTCATCCTCATCGGCGAGAATAAGTTCGACCCCATCACGATTCTCTCCGCCGACCCCTCGCTGCCCCGCTTCTTCCCTTACGAGACCGTGGCGGGCGACTTGGAGAAGGCATTGAGCACGCCGGGCATGATCGCCCTGACCGAGACGCAAGCGCGGCGCTTCTTCGGCAGCGAGGATCCCATCGGGCAGGTCCTGCGCACGCAATCGACCTATACCCGGGGGGACAAGACCTACGAGGTGGCGGCCGTGGTGAAGGAATACCCCAGGGCGTACCTGGATTTCGACGCGCTGGTCGGTGCCGACGACTCGTTCAACGGCGGTGTAACGCTCCTGCTGGTGAACGACCGGTTCGATAGGGAAAGCTTCGCCGAGAAGCTGAAGGCGGACAAGGTGCCCACGTTCCAGGGCGAGGTGGGGCGGTACTATTTCTATACGCTGCAAGAGAGCTACTTCCAGGACGAGACGTACACGCAGGAGTACATCCCCTACATCCACCGCAACCAGAAGGATTTGCTGTACGTGGGGTTGTTCTCCGCCATCCTGATTCTCGCCATCGCTTGCTTCAACTACGTGAACCTGAGCTTCACCCGCGTCCTCCAACAGGTGAAGATGATTTATACGCAGAAGATGATGGGCGCCTCGCCCGGCGAGATTCGCCGGCAGCTGTTCCTGGACACGTTCCTCACCGTATGCGCCGCCTTCCTGCTCTCGCTGCCGCTCATGCTGGACTTCCTCCCGACGTTCAACCGGATGATGTCCGGACGGGTATCCATCGGCTTCTTCCTGAGCGGGGCGGTCCTTCCGGTCATCCTCCTGTTCATCCTCGCGCTCTCGGTCATCCCGGCGTTCTACATGAGCCAGCGCATCGTGGCGCTGTCGCACGCCGGCTATCGCGAGCTGGCCTCCGGCGGGCGGAAGCAACGCCTCATCACCGCGCTCTCCATCGCGCAATTCGCCATCTCCATCGGCTTGGTATTCGCGACCATCACCGTGCGCGGGCAGCTGGCGCTCACGCAGGCCAACGGCGACCGCTACCGCGGCCTGATAGAGGTAACGGACTGGAGCGGCGAGCATATCCAGGCCTTCGCGCAAGAAATCAGCGGCGACCCCGCCATCGAGGAGATGAGCCTCGCGAAAGGGGCGCTCTTCAACTTCATGCTACGCCAATTGGTACTGAAAGACGAGCAAGGCAACGAGCGTTTCTACACGTTGGCGCAATTCGCGGGCGACAGTACCTTCCTGCGGATTACCCGGCAACGCGTGTTGCGGGGGATGTCCGAGCGGGAGGCGCTCCAGCGGTACGCCATGCCGGTGTATATCAACGAGCGATACGCCGAGGTATTGGTGCCCAAGGGCGAGAACCCGGTAGGCAAGCCCGTCAGGATGTACGACGCGGAGTTCGGGAAGAACGATATGGGGCTTGAGAAGAAAGGGGCCGACTCGCAAGCCATCATCGCCGGGGTTATCGAGAACCTCTATACCGGCACGCTGCGGCAAGAGGTGCATCCCGCCCTCACCTACCTGAACAGCAAGGAGCCCGACCATGTCGCGCTGCTCCGCGTACGGGACGAGGGGAAAGCGGAGACCATCGACCGCATCCGCGCGGCCTGGGAGAAGGTGAACCCCAACGAGCCCGTCATCTATCAAGACCTGTACGAGGAGTTCATGCGGATGAACCAAAAGACCATCCAGCTGGCGGAGCTGCTGACGCTCTACTCCGTGATCAGCCTCGTGCTGACCGCCTCCGGACTGTTCGGCATGGCGCTCTACGCCATCGAGCGGCGCACGAAGGAGATCGGTATCCGCAAGGTGAACGGCGCCTCCACGGGCGAGATCCTGCGGATGCTCAACCTGCGGTTCGTCGGATGGGTGGGCGTCGCGTTCGTCATCGCCATCCCCGTCACGTGGTATTTCCTCGGCGAATGGCTGAAGAGCTTCGTCTATCGGATCGACGTCTCGCCTTGGACGGCCCTGCTCTCCGGCTGCGCCGTGCTGCTCGTCACGCTGCTCACCGTAAGCGGGCACAGCTACCGGGCCGCTACCCGCAATCCGGTCAAGGCGCTACGTAGCGAGTGAGCCCAATCGAAGGTGTGTCAAAATTAGGTATTGGCACGCAGAATACGCGGACTTATTTAATTACAAATCAATAAAAAATCTGCGTTCATCCGCTCAGTCTGCGTCGTCTGCGTGCTTTTTGCGATTTGACACACCCTCTTTTTGGTCGAACAAAAATGGGCCGTTTGCTTTTAAGAGAAGGCATCCCTTCTTTGCCAATCGGGAAATAATGCCTACCTTCACGTTCGAATTCAAAAGAGAGGAGGAACGCGTATGAGACGAGTGGCGTGGATTTGCATAGCATGGATAAGCGCGATGAGCATGGCGCAAGCGCAATCCGGTTTCGACCTGATACTGGACAAGGAGGGAAAGATTGTCGCCCTGCCCAAGAACAAGACGTACGAGTTGCAGATACCCAAGGTCTCCTACCAGACCTTCACGCCGCGAGGCTCGCGCGACGTGGATATCAAGCTGCGGGAGCTCGCCCCGGTCAGTCAGGCGGAGACTACCCTTCCGGAGCATCCGATGGATATGCGTATCTCCTCCGCCGCCTACCAGCCTTTCTTCAACATCTATACGCCGATGATACGGGAGGTGTCGCCGATGGCGCTGGATTTCAACGAGACCTACATCAAGCGGCTCAACGAGCGTTTCGAGGTAATCGCCAACGGTACGCAATATACCTGGCCCGGGGCGGGCGGCATGACCCTCTTCAATACCGGGCTCTCCTGGAAAAGCGGACGGTGGCAACTCTACGGCGGCGGCTTCGGCGGACGTTTCTTCACGCCTTTCAACCCCAGCCCGGGCATCACCACCGGGCTTCACCTGCAGGCGACCTACCAGGCGACGGACTGGCTGCGCGTACGGGGATGGGGCCAGTATGCCTACTACGGCGACGAGGGCCACAACCCGCACATGCTGCGCAACCCCTTCTACAACCATACCCAAGTGGGCGGCGCCTTCGAGTTCCGGGTGACGGAGAACTTCTGGATTGGCACGGGCGTCAACTTCGAGTTCAACCCGATGAACAACCGCATGGAGCCACAGTTCATGGTGTATCCCGCCGTACAGACCCGGCACTTCCGCATCGGGATGTAGAGGCGGTGGTGGCAGACGACGAGATGGCTACCTCGAACACGCCGGTATGGCAACCGCCCAAGATGCCCACGCCGCCCTCGATGTTGCTATGCGTACGCACCGGCTCGGCGAGGCCTATCTCTTGGAAGGTGCCGGAGATGGAGCCGGACGCCGCGTCCTGTATCGCCTTCAGGTAATAGTAGTAGTCGGCGGAGAGGGTGTAGAGATAAACCCGCAGGTGCCGGGGCGGGATGGGCGTATATTCCTCTTCCGGCAGGTCGGGAAAACGCACGCTGTCCGGCACCACCTCGATCGGGAAAGTACCGAACTGATCATAGTAATACGTGTTCGTGAAGCGCAGGGTGTACGCCTGCCCGTCGAACAACTCGTCGGAGAAGACGACGCCTTCCTCTCTCATCCATAGGCTGCCCGTCCCGAATATATAATCGAGCGCGGTGAAGGAATCCCCTATCACGGGCTCCGTGGCGTAATCCACACGGATTCCCATCCATTTGTAATCGCCGGTGTAGCGTTTCGCCGCGGCGTCGTACACGGGGATGCCCTCCTCCATCCGCAGCCAGTAGAAATCCTCGCTGCCGGCGGAGTCGCGCAAGGTAATCTCGTAAATCGCGCTCTCGTAATTGCCTAAATCGACCAGGCGACGGTCGGCGGCGACGAACGGGGCGAGCGCGGGCACCTCCGCTTGGGCGGTCGCCTTGCCATATGTCGGATGGCTGACCTCGATACGCAGGCGGTCGCCCGTGGCGGGGACGTAGGCGGAGCGGTAACGCCCCGGTACGTTGAAGGCGGAGTCGCCGGGCTGGTAGGCGACGCGCTCCCGGAAGGCGTCGTTCACGTAGAGCGCCACCTCGGCGTCCGACACGGTGACCTCCGGATTGAGGTCGGTATAGAACCACGTACGCGTCACGTCCACGGCGAGGGGCTCGCCGGCCATCGCCACGGCGTTCACCACCAGCGTGGGGTCGGGGCGCAAGTCGTCCAGGTTCACCTCCTCCACGCACGAGGTGCAGAGGGCGAGGGCGGCTCCCATCGCCGCCCCGCGCAATCCGTATGCTATCGTTTGTCTCATCTTCATCGCTCGTTAGAATTTATAGGTATAGGATATCATGGGGATGATGGGCAGGATGCCGATTTTCTTGAACACCGGTATGTCCCGCCCGTAAGAAGACGACACATATCCACCCTGGCCCGGCACCGTGTCGAATATCCGCCCCCGCCGCTGGCTCTTATAGACCAGGAAGGTATTCATCCGGCTATATACATTATATATACTGACGCTCCAGATGCCCATCCGCCCCCGCTTCTTCGGGCGATAGATATTGATGCCGAGGTCGAGGCGGTGGTAGGCGGGCAGGCGGTAGTTGTTCCGCCGGGTATAATAATCGAGGCTCGACCCGCTGCCCCAAAACCAATTGTCGAATCCCTCATAATAGCTATAATAATAGCCGAAGAGAATATCCCGGTTAGGCACGGGATTCAACGCCTCGGCGGGGCGGTAGTTCTCCAGGGAGAGGGTCATGCGGTTGCCCGTGGCGTAGGTCCACGCCGCCGTCAGCTCCACCCGCTTGGAAAGGCGGTGGGTGAGGACGATGTTCAGCTTGTGGCGGTTGTCGTACTTGGCGGGGAAGCGGCGCCCGCCGTCAATCTCGTCGAACCGCCGGTCGGACCACGAGAGGGTGTAGGCCAGCCAACCCGTGAAGCGCCCCGCCGACTTGCGTGCCATCAGCTCCATGCCGTACGAGCGCCCCTCGCCCACCGCCATCTTCTCCTCCCACGACACGGAGGCGGGCAGGAAGGAATAGCCGTCCTTGTAGTCGAGCAGGTTGAGCATCCGCTTGTAGTAGCCCTCGATGGAGAAGCTGTAGCGCTTCCCGATATCGTAGTAAACCCCGGCGGACACCTGGTCGCTGATGAGGGGTCGCAGCCGGCTCGTCACCGGCATCCACGAGTCGGTGGGCAGGTCGATGTAGCTATCGCTCAGCAGGTGGACGTACTGCCCCATCCGGGCATAGGAGGCTTTCAGGCTCAGGTCGTCGCGCAGGAGCCACCGTGCCGAGAGGCGCGGCTCCAGCAGGGCGTAGGTCGTCCGCTCGATGTTGAACAGGCTGAGCCGCAGCCCGGCGTTCAGGCGGAAGGCGTCGGTGAGGGTCCAATCGTCCTCGGCGAAGAGCGACGCCTCGCGGGCCCATAGCAAGGCATCGGTATACAGGCGGCTCGCAAGGAGGTCCGCCCCTTGGTTCGTCCCGGACGTGCGTGCCTCGCTCCGCTCGGGGCGGAAGCGATGCAGCAGGAAATCGCCCCCGAAGCGCATGCGGTGCGCCGCGGCGGGACGGTAGTCGAACTGGGAGCGGACGCCCATGTCGAGGATGGAGCTCGCGTCGCTCGTCTCCGACCGTGAGGAGGTGTACGCCTCGCTATCCTCGGCGCCGTAGATGTAGCTTCGCTCGGTCTCGATCCGGGAATGATAGCGGGTGACGAACCCCGATACCCGCCCGTAGAGGCGGCTGTTGAACTGATAGGTCCACCCGACGGACGCCATCAGGTTGCCCCAGCGCAGCGAGGCGTTCGTAGCGTCCGCGTAGGGCACGGTCTCCTCGGGCAGGTTGTGTTCCTCGCGCCCGCCTTTCAGCACGTCGCTGCCGTTGTAGAGGCTGAGGAAGAGCCGGCTCCGCTCGCTGAAGCGGTGGTTCAGCTTCAGGTTGAGGTCGTGGAAGGCGTAGCGGAAGGAATATTTATCGCCGTACTTCTTGTTCAAGGCGTTGACGATGGCGAGGGCGGGAGCCGACACGAGGTCCGCCCACGAGCGGCGCAAGGCTATCTGGAAGGAGGTGCGGTCCCTCACGATCGGCCCTTCGAGGCTGAGCCCGCCCGACAGCAGGCCGATGGTGGCGCTGCCATGATACTCGCGCATATTCCCCTCCCGCGTATGCACGTCGACCACCGAGGAGAGGCGTCCGCCGTAGCGTGCCGGGAAGCCCGCCTTGAAGAAGTCCATCCCCCGGATCGCCTCCGGGTTGAAGGCGGAGAAGAGGCCTCCTAAATGGCCCACCTGATACACCGGATGGCTGTCGACGAGGAACAGGTTGCCGTCGGGGTCGCCGCCGCGCACGTACATCCCCGCCAATCCCTCCGTACCGGCGGATACACCCGGGGTGAGCTGGAGGGTCTTCACGATATCGGGCTCGCCCAAGAGCGTCGGGATGGCGCGCACCACGCGCTGGGAGACGCTGAGGGTACCCATCAACGGCTGCCGGGCGGGCAGCGGCTCCTGCCCGGGCGCAGTGACGACGACCTCGCGCACCCGGGCGTTCGGGGCGAGCTCGACGCTGAGCGCGGTGTCCCGCGTGAGGGCGGGGAAGTGGAAGGAACGGCCTTTATAGCCGATATAGGAGACGCGCAAACGGACATCGCCCGCGGGCAGGGTGAGGCTGAAGAAGCCGTCGCCGTTCGTCGGCGTGCCCTCCCGCCGGGCGACCTCGTACACCGAGGCGCCCATCAACGGGACGAACGAGGCGCTATCCCGCACGAAGCCGCTTACCGTGACCCGCCGGGGAAGCCGCTTCAGGATGACGACGCGCCCCCGCGACGTATAACCAATCGAGCAAGGCGACAGCAAGGCGTCGAGGCAAGCGTCGAGGGAACGCCCCTCTACCCGGAAGTCCCGCACGGGCAAGTCCCGCAGCAACGACGACTCGTAGGAGAAGGTGACGCCCGCCTGCCGCCCGATCTCCGCAAGGATATCGGCCACCGGCGCGGCGTCCATCCGCAGCGTAAGCAGCGAGTCGCGGGAAGCCTCCCCCGCCTCTTGCGCCCACAATCCGCTCGCCGGGCACAGCCACAACCAGCACAGCCACAGCAGCGCCCAAGCCCTCATTCGCTTGTTAATAAACATTTCAACCACCACTCTTCGTTTGCATTTATATACACTTTGTAATATCCTGATAATCAGATACCGTTAGGGGCACCGCGAAAGGGTCGTCACCAGACGATGTAAAGGTCGTCACCGAACCGTGTCTGGTGACGACCTTTACATCGTTCAGTCCGTCACCCGTCGCGGACGCCTTTCCGACCCGACCCGCGTTTTCACAATCCTTAACTACCTGCGCGAGGATTTCCCGGAGGATGAACCGGGCAGGGCGACGAGGCGTACGTCCAACGTCTGGTTGATAACCTGCAACGCCTCGTCCAGGGAGAGATGGTCGAACGTGGCGGTGAGCCGCTTCCCCGCCGCGGCGGAACCGGCGGTCCGGTTCTCGACGCGGACGCCGTAGTGCTCGCCCAAGTCCGCCATGACTTGCTCTAATGGTGTCTCCCGGAAACGGAGCACACCCGTGCGCCACGCCTCGGCGTTCGGCTCCGGCTCCTCTAATAGGCGAATCGCCCGGTCGGCGGAGGAATAGCGCGCCGCCATCCCGGCGGTGAGGACCACCGGCTCCACCGCGTCCCGCCCGGCGGCGAAACGCACCTTGCCGGTCGACACGCTGACCTCGGTACCCTCCGCCGTCTCGTCCACCTGGAAACGGGTGCCTAATACGGTCACCGTCGCCTCGTCCGTACGCACGGAGAAGGGACGCGCCTCGTCCCTCGCCACCCGGAAGAACGCCTTGCCGCTCATCTCCACCACACGCTCGGCGCGACCGTAGAGCCGCGCGTCGTAGCGCGCCCGGGCCCCGCCCGCCAGGGTGACGTGCGTATTGTCCGGCAGGTACCATTCCTTCGCCTGCCCCGGCTCGGCGCTCACCGCCACCCAGCGCGGCGCCGTGCGCTCCACCGCCAGCCAAACGCCCAATCCCACGAGCGCCAGCACCGCGGCGGCCACGCCCGCCCAATATCGGCGGAAAGCCACCCCGCGCCGGATGCCCCGCGCCGCGGCGAAGCGCTCCCACGCCCGCCCCGGGTCGAGCGCCCCCTCGCGGTAGCGCCTCGCCACGAAGCGTATCTCTCGCTCCCACTTGTTCTCTCGCTCCTTCTCCATCCTACCTTTCTTTTTATCTGATCCGTTCTATCATTGTCCATCGATTCACCCGCTCGCCTCCACCGCCCTTCCGGGGCTAAAAGGAATAGCCCGCCGTGAAGCTGAACGTATAGTATTTCATCCCCACCTCGTCGTAAAATGTTCGTTTACCAAATCCAATCTCGTACCCCATCTTCAGCGACACGCGGCGCACCTCGATACCCGCCTCGGCGCCCACGCCCCAGTCGAAGCGGCTCTCCGTCTCATACCGCTGGGTGCTGAAGGGGTTCCACGACACGACCTTGTTGTAATAAGGCAACTCATCGCCCGTGGTGATGCGGCTCTCCAAGTAACTTCTCTTCCCCGCGAGCCCCAGCGCGAGGTAAGGGCCCGCCGCCACGTGCCACGCGCAATCGTCGCCTATCCGCCCGTTCAGCCGCGCCATGACGGGCAGTTGCAGGTAATCCCTCCGGCCGCTATGCGTATAATAGTAGATGCCCTCCAGCCGAAAGTCCTCCGGCAGATAATACGAATAATCGAAATACGCGTTCGGGTACGCCAACCAAAAATAGTAATTGGGCTCGATGTCCCCGGAAAAAGCGGGCGCCAGGCTCACCTCCACGTCGGTCCACTGGCCGGTAGAGGGGTCTTTCGCCTGCCCGTAGAGCACGCTGTTCGCGTAATCGCCCATCCCCCGCCGCGTGTAGTAGAGGCCGGACTGCAGGGCGAAGCGCCCCGCGCCGAAGGTGTACGTCACCGCCGCCCCCGCCTTGAAGCCAATCTTGGCCACCTCGTCGTTATACTTCGTCACGTTCATGCCGACCTCGGGCGTCACCCGCCATTGTCCATACGCCATGCCCACGCACGCCCACATCCCCAGCAGGGCGCCCAAGAGTCGTATCGCTATGCGTTCCATCATTGTCCTACACACCTTCATAGATTCTTTCCTAAAGACAACGGGCGGCGGGGAAACCCCTATCCGCCCACCGGGGAATTCACCCGAAAAAGAAAAGATAAATACGCGTCGCCATCTCGCGCAACGCCTTCAGCGCCTTGCCCATCTGGTTCTCCACCGTCTTGACCGAAAGGCGCAGCTCGTCGGCTATCTCCTGGTACTTCAACCCGTCCCGCTTGGCGAGCAGGAAAATCTTCTTCCGCTCCGGCGGCAGGCGGTCGATCGCCTCCCAAAGACGGGCGTCGCGCTCCGCCCGGGCGATGGCCTCCTCCTCGGAAAGATCCTCCACGTCGGGCAAACGCTCCGTCGCCTCCTCGTAGACCGGGCGCGTCACCCACGAGATCGAGCGGTTCCTCACCGCCTGATACAGGTATGCCTTCGCGCAATCGATCGCCTCGCCCCGCTGGTTCTTATCCCACGCGTCGGCGAAAGCCTGCTGCACGATGTCCTCCGCGTCGTCCGTCCGTTCGACGAAACGCAGCGCGAACAAGCACAAAGGCCTGTACAAGCCCTTGAATAACGACTCGAATTCCCGGGAAGTCAATGTGATTTATGATTTATGATTTATGAATTACGAGTTACGAATTACGAGATATGAGGTACGAATTACGAGATATGAGGTACATCATAAATCATAAATCATAAATCGTAACTCGCAACTCCTTTAATAACTATGAAACCCAATAATCCGGCGCACCTCGTTCAAGGTCTTGGCGGCGCTGGCACGCGCTTTCTCCGCACCTTGGCGGGCCACCTTGTCCAAGTAATCCGTATCGGCGGCGATCGCCAGGATACGCTCCCGGATCGGGGCGCAGAAGGCGTTGATATCCTCCGCCAGCTGCTTCTTCATGTCGCCGTAGCGAATCTCGCACGCGTTGTATTTCTCGTTGAAGTAATCGTAAGTGTCCTTCGTGGAGACAATCTCCATCATCGTGAAGAGGTTGGCGATAGGCTCGGGCTTCGGGCTGTTCGGCTCCGTCGGGCCGGAATCGGTCACCGCCTTCATCACCTTCTTGCGGATGGTCTTCTCGTCGTCAATCAGGTAGATCGCGTTGCCCTCGCTCTTGCCCATCTTACCGGAACCGTCCAGGCCGGGCACCTTCACCGCCTTGTGCGAATAATAGAACGAGGCTGGCTCCGGGAAGAAATCCACGCCATACGTCTGGTTGAAGCGACGGGCGAAACGGCGCGCCATCTCCATGTTCTGCTCCTGATCCTTGCCCACGGGCACCTTCACCGCCTTGTGGATGATGATATCCGCCGCCATCAGGGTCGGGTAGGTCAGCAAGCCCGCGCTCACGCTGTGCTTATTGCTCTCGTTGAAGATCTCGTGCTCCACGTCGCCCTCGGTGGTATGCACCCGGTCGATGTGCAACTGCTGGCGCGCCTTGTCCTTGAACGAGGTCGTACGCATTAGCTCGCCGATACCCGCGATCATATTCAGATAAAGGTAAAGCTCCACCGTCTCGGGCACGTCGCTCTGGATATAAATCGGGGCGATCTCCGGGTCGATGCCACACGCCAGATACTCGGAT
Source organism: Candidatus Parabacteroides intestinigallinarum (assembly GCA_019114945.1). Taxonomy (GTDB): domain Bacteria; phylum Bacteroidota; class Bacteroidia; order Bacteroidales; family Tannerellaceae; genus Parabacteroides; species Parabacteroides intestinigallinarum. The sequence continues at coordinate 28,802 of DXEN01000056.1, forward strand.
AAGATGGTATACGCGCTTTTGCGGATATCCGCCGGATGCGGATGCGTCGTCAGCGAATGCCAATCCGCGATAAAGAACAGGCAGTTATACTCATGTTGCATCTGCAGGAATCCCTTCACGGCACCGAAGTAATTGCCCAAGTGCAAGTTACCCGTCGGGCGGATTCCACTTACTACTGTTTCCATGTCTCGTCGTTTTTAGATTCTCAAATGTCGCGAAGATACGACAACTTTAACAATTGACAATTGGCAACTTTAGCAATTGACAATTGACAATTGACAATTAACAATTTGTAATTCGTAACTCGTCATTCATCATTCGTAATTCGCAACTCGTCATTCGTAACGCATAAAGTTGTATTTTCGCGGGAAATTTTCTCAAGACGTATGAACGAAAAAGTAAAAGGTTATCTGTTGGGCGTGATCGCGGCGGCCTCGTACGGCATGAATCCCTTGTTCGCGCTACCCCTGTACCAAAACGGCATGGACCCGGACTCGGTACTCTTCTTCCGCTATCTATTCGCCATCCCCATCGTGGCGATCATGATCAAGTCGCGTGGACGGGATTTCCGGCTTTCCCGGAAAAGCATCCTCCCGCTCATCATCATGGGGCTTATGCTCTCCTTCTCCTCGCTCGCCTTGTTCCTTAGCTACACTTACATGGCGGCGGGTATCGCCTCGACCCTGCTGTTCGTCTATCCCATCATGGTGGCGCTCATCATGGCCTTCTTCTTCAAGGAGAAGATATCGAAACTCACCATCGCCTGCATCCTCCTGGCGCTGACGGGCATCGCCCTGCTGTACAAAAGCGACGGCGGCGAGGTGCTGAGCACGGTGGGCATCCTGTTGGTCATGAGCTCGTCGCTCTCCTACGCCCTGTACATCGTAGGCGTGAACCGTCCGGGCCTGAAGGAGATCGCCACCGTGAAGCTGACCTTCTACGTGTTGCTGTTCGGCTTCTCGCTCTTCCTCGTACGCGTCAACTTCGGGCAGACGCTGATGATTCCCGAAGACTGGCACCTGTGGGCGAACCTGCTCGCGCTGGCGCTCTTCCCCACCGCGATCTCGTTCCTCTGCACGACCATGGCCATCCAATACATCGGCTCCACGCCTACCGCCATCCTCGGGGCGTTGGAACCCCTGACGGCGGTCTTCATCGGCGTGACCCTCTTTGGCGAGCCGTTCACCTTCCGCCTGGCGTGCGGCATCCTGCTGATTGTCTCCGCCGTGACCCTCATCATCGCGGGCGGCAGCATCACGAGCCATCTGGTCCGTTTCCGCAAGCTGTTCCCCCGCCTACCGCTCAAGCGACGGCACCATGCGGGGGCATAAAAAAGAGGCTTCTATCGGAAAACGCACCTTTTCAGCCTTCGTTTTTATAGGAAAACGCACCTTTTAGCCACTTATTTTTATAGGAAAACGCACCTATGCGCTCCGGCCATATCACGTATGTGGTTGTTCTATCGTAAGATACGAACAATAGGCATCATAAGGTACGAATAATGGGCATTATAAGGTATGAATGATAGGCATCGTCAGCACCTTACAATGCCCAGCATAAATACCTCAAATCGGGTATTAGCACGCGGACGACGCAGACTGAGCTGATGAACGCGGATTTTTTATGGATTGATAATAAACCGCGTCCTCCGCATGCCATACACTGACTCATAAATCATAAATCTGAAATCTGAAATCTTAAATTTGAAATTTGAAATTTGAAATCTGAAATTATAACCCCCGTGTCTCTTGCCGGTGCCAGATGCGATAGCCGATTTGGGCGTGGGCGGGCATGGCCAGACAGCCGTAATCATCACCCCTCCGCTCGAACAGGTGACGGCGAGCATAAGCGCGCAGCTCCGCGTCGGTCACCGACACCACCACCAGCGGGAACGGATAGCACTCCAACCGCATCGGCGTGCTCTCGGCATTAGGGAACAGGCGGAGCAACCCGTAGCCCGAGCGCTCGAACGCCACCCAGTAGTCACCCGTGCAATACACGTGTATCAATGAGCGTCCCTCCCGCTCGCGGCGCAAGATCTCCCGCAAGTGCCCTTGCAACAGCATGATCAACCGCACGCCGGAGGGAACGACCTCCTTCTCTTGTTGTAGTATATCGTAATTCTCCATCTTTCGTTTCTGTTTATAATCGTTGATGACCTCGAAGAGGTTCAACAACACCGCTCCTGTTCGACCTCTTCGAGGTCGGAAGAAAGCGGAAGACACACATACCGCAGGTGTCGCTTCGCTCCACCAGACGGTTAAACAAAGTGGGACGGTTCCACCGTCCTATAAGATTTTCCCAACTTATAATTGTCCATTGT
>DXEN01000057.1 GCA_019114945.1 Candidatus Parabacteroides intestinigallinarum
GAAATAATTTCCCGATAATTACAGTCGGTCGCATTTAGCCACTAACGGGCTCCCATGATGTGGTCGAATTCCACTTTCAGAAAGCGCACGAACCTGCCTTTCTTCTCCCGTTTTATTTCGTGGAATTGCAGGATGCCGTAAACTGAATCCCTGGTGAGATTGTATTTCTTCATGGCTTCCTGTACTGTGTAGTATTCAGACGAGTCATCTTCGGCGGTCTGTTTTGAGAGGTCGAAGTGAAGTTTGGAGTAGAATATCTGGCCGTGCTCTTTCTTCGAGGGGATGTTGTTGCGATAAACATGCGAGCGGATGGCGATACGGGTCATTCCGTACTTCTTCTCGATTTCTTCGGGAGTGTACCATTCGGTCAGGGCATCGTCAGTCCTGTACTTGGCGAATGCCGTATCGATGTGTTTTTTGCTATAATAGTTGAACTGGCGAATACGGATTTTGGGGATATGGTTCTCTCTTGTATATGCCCAAATCCATTTTTGCGAGACTTTGTACTTTTCGGCAATTTGCTCGGCAGTGTAGTACTCGGTTATATCAAGATCATCTTTTACTCTTCTTCTCTCATAGGGGCGTGTTTTGAGCATCAGTTCAATATCGGCTCTGCGAATGATTGACATCCTTGCACTGATTCTTGAAGCTCTCAACTTTTCCTCTTTGACAAGCTTGTAAATGTATTGGCGAGAAACGCCCATCAACTGTGCGGCTTGTGCAAAAGTAAAGTAGTCTTGATGGTCAAGTTTACTTTTGACTTCTATCAAATCCTGCAATTCACGAAGTTCGAGTCTTCGTTCTCTCATACGGTGTTTGTAGCCTTGACTGGCACATTGGTGGCTGCAATAATTGGTGGTAGTTTTCTTCGCAATGAATGGCTTACCACACCATTGGCAAATTCTTTTTACTTCCATGTTGTTTTCTCCATATTTTTAGTGAAACCATATAGTTTTAATTTCGCTTTTTGTCTACCTATGTAAACCATTGTCAACACATGTTGTTGACTACTTCAGTGTGACATCGGGGCAAATCCCGAAAATGTTTCGCGGTAGAAATACGGTAGAAAAATATGGCGGACAACTATATCCGACTGCACATAGCCGGATTTTGGACAAATAAAAAAGCCGCTGAAAATCAGCGGCTTCATTATAGTTGGTTCTAATTCGTTACAGTTAATTGCGATATATCATTTCCCGACGCAAAAGTGGGTAAAGATGGATTGTAAAACCATATCCGTCGTCACTTCCCCTACAATGTCTGAAAGGTGGAAGATGCATTCGCGCAGGTCTTGCGAGATGAAATCCCCGGAGAGTCCGGAGGAGAGGCCTTCTTGCACGCGGCGGATGGCTTCCAAAGCGCGGGAGAGGGCTTCGTAATGGCGGAGGTTGGTGACGATGACGTTACTGGACGATAAAGCGGGCAGATGGGCCGCTTCTACCAAGAGGGATTGGAGTTGGTCGATACCTTCCTTGTGTTTAGCGGAAATTGAAAGGACTTTATTAATTGACAATTGACAATTGACAATTGACGATTTAGAGGCATTCAAATCGCTCTTGTTGAGGACGAGAATGAGTTGTTTCCCTTCGCACAACGGAAGTACCTTGCCGGAGAGGGCGGCGATTTGCTTGTCGGCCTCGGTCTGGTCGACGAGCCAGAGGACGATGTCCGCCCGTTCGATGGTGCGGAAACTCCGCTCGATGCCAAGCGCCTCGATGGTATCGCAAGTCTCGCGGATGCCGGCGGTGTCGATGAAGCGGAATAGGACTCCCTGGATGTTCACCGTATCTTCTATGACGTCGCGGGTAGTGCCGTGGATGTCGCTTACGATGGCTTTCTCCTCGTTCAGGAGAGCGTTGAGCAGGGTAGATTTTCCTGCGTTGGTCTCGCCGATGATGGCCACGGGGATACCATTCTTGATGGCGTTTCCGGCCTTGAAGGATTGGGCCAGCCTCGATATGGTCCGTTCTATGCGGGAGGCGATTTCCTCCAGTTCTTTCCGGTCGGCGAACTCTAGCTCCTCGTGGTCGGCGAAGTCGAGCTCCAGCTCCATGAGGGAGGTGAGGTGTAGCAGTTGCTCGCGCAAGGCTTTCAGCTCCTGGCTGAACCCGCCCCGCATCTGGTTCATGGCGAGCCGGTGTTGCCCGGCGGAGGTGGAGGCGATCAGGTCGGCTACGGCCTCGGCCTGGCTCAGATCCATCTTGCCGTTCAGGAAGGAGCGCTGGGTGAACTCACCCGGACCTGCCATGCGGCAGCCTTGGGCGATAAGCAGTCGTAGGATAGTTTGCTGGATGTAAATAGAGCCGTGGCAGGTGAACTCCACCGTATCCTCGCCGGTGAAGGAGCGCGGGGCGCGAAATACGGCCGCGACGACCTCGTCCACCATCTCCCCGGAGTCGTCCACGACGGTCCCGTAGGTGAGCGTGTAGCCTTTTCGCGACGCCAGGCGTTTCCCTTCCCCATGCGGACGGAAGACGCGGTCGCAGATAGCGAGAGCGTCCGCTCCGGACACACGGATGACAGCGATGCCTCCCGTACCCGGAGCGGTTGATATGGCGCAAATCGTTTCGTTCATGCCTTATACGGTGATCAGTTCATACTGACGCGTTCCGATGCCGCGCTTCTGGGCGTGCTCCAGGCCCGCTTGCCAGTTGGTGTCGGGGTGGATCAGGTGGAACTTGTCCTCGTTCTCCATGTGACCTTCATGAGGCTTTTCGGCCAGTCGGTTGTGGTTGGCCTCCAGGATAGGCGCTTGATTGACCATATCGGCGCACGCTTGGTCGAGCGCCACGGGGTCGAACGACGCCAGGATTCCCAGGTCGGGCACGATGGCCGCGTCGTTGTGGTTCCAGCAGTCGCACTCCGGAGATACGTTCATGATAAAGCTGACGTGGAAGTTCGGCTTGCCTTTAATGACGGCCTCGGTGTATTCGGCGATCTTGCGGTTCAGGTTCTCCGAGGTATCCCACTCGCCCAGCACCGCGCCCTCGAACTGGCAGAGGGCCACGCACTGCCCGCAGCCTACGCACCTCGCGTAGTCGATGACCGCCTTCCGCTCCTCGTCGAGGTGAAGGGCCGAGTGGGCGCAATGAGTGACGCAGATGTTACACCCCCGACAACGCACGCGGTCGATCTTAGGTTGCGACGAGGCGTGCAACTCCATCTTGCCGGCGACGCTGGCCGAGCCCATACCCAGGTTCTTCAGCGCGCCGCCGAAGCCGGCCTGCTCGTGCCCCTTGAAATGATTCATGGAGATGACGATATCCGCGTCGGCGATGGCTGAACCTATCTTGGGCGCCTTGCAATATTCCCCGTCTATCTCTACCTCGCGGCATTCCGTGCCCTTCAGGCCGTCGGCGATGATGACCTCGCACTTGGCCGAGATGGGATTGAACCCGTTCTCCATGGCGCTCCGCAGGTGATCGACAGCGTTCGAGCGGCCGCCCGAGTATAGCGTGTTGCTATCGGTCAGGAACGGCTTTCCGCCCAGCGAGCGGATGAGCGTCGCCATCCGGGCGGCGTAGTTGGGGCGAATGTAGGCGACGTTGCCCGGCTCGCCGAAATGGATCTTAATCGCGACGAATTGGTCCTTGAAATCAATCCGGTCAATGCCAGCGCGACGAACGAGCCGTTCCATCTTGTCGAGGAGGTTGCTCTTCGGGTTCGTCCGCAGGTCGGTGAAGTACACTTTAGAAGTATTCATCTTTATTATTGGTTTAGAGTAACGCGAAGTTACGTAAAATCCGCGGGAAAAGCGCACAAATTCTTCTTAAAGCGACTCGTTACTCATAAGTTGTGGAACCTATAGCCTACGCCAAGCATAAGATTGTTCGGCTCGTGGAACTTATGCAGTTGGTAGCCGATGTGCAGGAAAAGGTCCCGCATGACGGACAGCTTGAGCGCCAATACCTGATAGAATCCAGCCAGACTTCCCTTATTGTAATAGAGATTATGCCCGATGCCGAGGTTTATCGCGAAGAAAGGCATCGTAAACTCGCCGCGCGCCGATAGCCCGACGCCGATTTGCTGGCGTAACGGGGGGCGGTAGAACGTGGGGTCGCCGTTGGGCCGCCTCTCCCCATTGGTGTAAATATTGGCGGTCTCGTCGTACTGCCCATCCAGCGAGAGGCCGGCCTTCAGGAAACGGTTGAATTTATACATGGGATTGATATTGAAACCCAGAATCCCGAAATGAGCTGGGAAGATATAAACGCTGTTGTCCGCGAGCAAGACTCCCTTGGCGCGGGTGGCGGCATAGAGTATAACATCGTAGCTGACGCGATGCCAGAAATCGGACGGGTAGGCTTCTTCCGTCGCACGGGCGTATCGATAGGGGAGCCCGTCTGGCGGATTCAGCGTGTAGACGAGCCCGATCTTGCCACCTACCGTATTGAGTCCCGCGTTCGGAAGATGGGTGTTGCCGTTGGAATAGTGGGTCAGATCCACGCCCGCCCGCAAGGAGCAATGGCGGGAGAGCCTCGCGCTCAGGAAAAAGTTCACGTTTAGGTAAGCGTTGATTTTTGAGCCGATGATACGGTTGCGGTCATTCTCCTCCGCGTCATAGGGATTCCAGCCGAACGAGGCGCCGAAGTTCCATTCGTAGTCGAGCGACAACCAAGGCGCGAGCGCGGCAATGCGGGAGGTCTGGAAGAGGTACGCGGCCCAAGGCTCGCCAAGCTCCTTCCGGGCCCCGAATGTATTGAACGAGATTCCTATGCCCTGCGTGGCATACGGATAAAGCCTCCCCAGGCTTGATTCCGGATCGAGCTGGAAACCGTATTTCAGGTGGAACGCGGCAGCCCCGAGCCGCGTGAGCAGGGGAGGAGCACCCGTATCGTTCGTTCGCAGACTTTTATGGGTAGGAATAATGGAGGAGGAACGTATATCCAGCTCCAGCTTGTGGATTATTTTCCCCTTCCCGTCACCCGCCTTCGCCGTCGCGCCTACCAAGCATGCGAGCGAGGCGCATAGGAATCGCGTCAGCCAATTCTTCATCGCTTCTTTCTCATCTTACTTATTGGCTCCTATAAGCCTAATGCGTCATCGGCGGCAAAAGTAATGAATTCCTCGCGTTCCCGCAAACGGTCAAGGGCTGTCCGTCTCTTTTACGTACGAATAGGAGGTGGGAGGTATCCACGGGCTGGGATGTATTGCTATTTTGAGCGATATTCGTTAAGTTCGCGTGTCGAATCAATCATTTATAAAAGGAAAGAGATTATGCTAAAAAGTTTGAGAAATAGAAGGAGCATCCGCGCCTACGCGGACAGGGATATCCCGGAGGACTTATTGGGGGAACTGCTGGAGGTGGCCGCGCGCGCCTCGAACACGGGGAATATGCAGTTGTACAGCGTCGTCGTGACCCGCGACAAGGCGGGCAAGGAGCGACTGGCCCCGGCGCATTTCAACCAGCCGATGGTAACGACGGCGCCCGTCGTCCTCACCTTCTGCGCCGACGCGAACCGGTTCGTGAAGTGGGCCGCTTGTCGCGAGGCCGAGGCCGGCTTCGATAATATGCAGACGTTCATCACCTCGGCCATCGACGCCATGCTGTTCGCGCAGACCTTCTGCGTAGCCGCCGAGGAGCGGGGCCTGGGCATCTGCTACCTGGGAACCACTTCGTACAACGCCGACCAGATTATCGAGGCGCTCGACCTGCCACGACTCGTGGTGCCGATTACGACCGTCACCGTCGGTTGGCCCGCCGAGCCGCTTCCCGCGATGACGGAGCGCCTGCCCCTGGAGGCGGTCGTCCACAGCGAGCGTTATCGCGACTATACCCCGGCCGATATCGACCGCCTCTACGCCGAGAAGGAGGCGCTGCCCGAGAATGAGGAGTTCGTCCGCGTCAATAACAAGCGGACACTGGCGCAGGTCTTCACCGACATACGCTATACGAAGGCGAACAACGAGCATTTCTCAGAGGTGCTGCTCGACGTGTTGCGTCGCCAGGGATTCCTGCGGTAGGAGAGGGGCGCCATCGCGCGCCCCACTCAGGATTTCCTGTACTCCATCGGCGATATGCCCATATGCTTCTTGAAAAACTTCCCGAACGTGGATTGGTCGGAGAAATGCAGCGCGTCCGCCACCTGCTGGACCGTGGCGTTCGGCGCCTTCAGCAGAACCTTCGCCTCCATAATCAGCGCGTCGTCGATCCACTTGTTGGCGGACTTGCCGCTCTGCTCCTTCAGGATAAGCGACAGATATTGAGGCGTGATGCAAAGCCGCTCCGCGTAGAACGTGACGACATGCTGCTCCTTGCAATGCTCGAAGAGCAACCGCAGGAATTGCTCGAACAATTCCTCCTTCCGCGTAAGCGTCAGCGTGGGGAGTTCCCCCATCTTATGCCGGAAGATGTTCGCCAGCTCGATGAAAAGACCCACCAGCGCGTTCTGTAGCGCCTCCCGCAGGAAGTAATGCCCCCGCTCGCGCGTCTTATCCCGCAACCGGTCGAATTGCTCGCGCGCCACCGCCATCTCGGCCTCCTCCAGCGTGGCGCAAGGGTTCTTGCGGATTTGCATATAACGTATCATCGAGGAATTCTTCCTCTCGGGCGGCGCGCTATATCCATCGAAGAAAGTCTTGGAGACGCACAACATCCGCGACATGAAATCCCGGCTGATACGCGTGGCCTGCACGACATGCGTGGGCATCAATGTCAGGAACGAGCCGCGCCCCACCTCGTACGGGACGTAATCCACCAATATCTCGGCCGTTCCCCGCTCCACCAGCACCAGCACCAGCGCGTCCAGGCGCATCGGCTCCAGGTGCTCGGCTCCCCCCTCGTCGGGGTGGAACAAATCCCCCTTTATCTCGGCCACCGATAGAAGGTCCTGGAACGTATCGCTCGACGCGACCCCCTCTATCAGCCGCGTCATTCCTACCAAAGGCAAATCACTCATCTCCATCAACATTGTTTTATAGCGCGCGTACACGAGTTGCCTCGTCCATGCCGGCATTGTTTTGGGCAAATATACGACATTCGCTACCACGCGCAAAATAAAAGGGGAAAAAAGCCGCTATCGCCTTCCCGCCGCGATGGGCGCGCTTTCGCCCCTATACCTTTATATAATATAAGGTAGACGCGTCCCCCGGTAGGCGGATACCCATCGCCCCTTCGGGGAGCTTTCCTTCTCGCGGAACGCTTTTCAAGGATAGTAAATAATTTTTTACTCTTTTAATATGTGCTCATTATCCCGCACGGGAATCATTCCATTTGGGAAAAAATAGCGTTTTTTCCTCAGCGAATCGCTTAATCTGGAGAAAAATGGCGTTTTTCCTTAGAAAATCGCTCTATTTGAGAAAAAATAGCCCTATTTTCATCGGGGATAGCGCTGGAAATTTTCCGCTGACGTTATCCCTATCGGGGACAGTGCTGGAAATTTTCCGCTGGCATTATCCCCGACGGGGGACAGCGCTGGAAATTTTCCGCTGGCGTTATCCCCATCGGGGACAGCGTTGGAAATTTTCCGCTGGCGTTATCCCCGGCTGGGGACAGTGCTGGAAATTTTCCGCTGGCGTTATCCCCGCTGGGGACAGCGCCGTAAATTCTCCGCCAGCGTTATCCCCGACGGGGGCGCTTATTTCAAAAAAATTGAGTTTTTTTTCTGAAATGCTTGGTTCGTTCAAAAATATGAATTATATTTGTTTCGTACAATTTAAATTACATTAGTCATGAAGAAGATTCAAACAATTAACTTGAAGCAACTCCGCGTGGAGGAATGCTTCGGCTTCTTGAAGCAAGTGGAAACCGAGACCGTTAACTTATCCTCGCAAGAAGAGACGGATAGTCCGAGCGAGATAAGCCTTCTCGCCAATGTGGACTCCGTGTTGCAAGCGAACATTAGCGCTTTCAAGGCGGCGGTCGACGCTTTCGACATCGCGCTGAAGGCGTCCAGCATAAACCCGGCCTCGGCCGAGGTGGCCGCTACCGACACGGCGCGCGACGACTCGTGGCGCAAGATAAACAACTACGTGAAGGCCATGTGCGGATACCCCGACGACGACGTGGCCGCTTCCGCCATCGAGGCCCGGGCGCTTTTCGAGAAATATGGCGACCCCACCTCATTGGCGCAGACGGAGAAGAGCGGTATTCTTCACAACTTGCTACAGGATTTGGAGGGCCTCGACTCCGCCAAGCGCGAGGCACTTACTTTAGACCCGTGGATAAGCAATTTGAGAAAGAAAGAGGAGGCGTATCTGGCGGCCTCCAATTGGCGCACGGAAGCCAACTCGACGCGTCAGGTGGGTATCGTGAAGGATTCACGCGTCGCCGCCGAGGTATCCTACCGCACGCTGGTGGACACGGTAAACGCCTACGTGGTGTTCAACGGAGCCGAGACGTACGCTACGTTCATCAACCATCTGAACGCGATTATCGACCGCCAGAAGGCCATCCTGAAAGTGCGCGCCACGAACAACTCGAAGCGCAAGGACAACGAGGAGAAGCCCGAGGAGCAGGAGCCGGCCGAGTAAGACCCCGGCCTTAGAACCCGTCCAGCGGGATGAGAACGGTGGGCACCAGCAAGGCCATGCCCAGGATGATGAAGAGGAGGAGCAACCTCCAGAACCAACGCGCCCAGACCTCGTACGGAATACGCGCGAGGCCGAGGGCGCCCATCAGCACGCCCGAGGTGGGGGTGAGCATGTTCGTGAAGCCGTCGCCGAACTGGAAGGCCAGCACGGTAGCCTGTCGCGAGATACCTATCACGTCGGAGAAAGGCGCCATGATGGGCATCGTGAGCGCCGCTTTCGCGGAGCCGGAGGGAATGAAGAGGTTGATGACCGTCTGGATGGCGTACATGGCGCCCAGCGAGACGACGCGCCCGGCGTCGCCCATCAGCGCCGCGAGCCCATGCAGGATGGGGTCGATAATCCGTCCGTCCTGCAAAATCTGTATGATACCACCCGCCAAGCCCACCACGAGCGCCGCGGAAAGCATGTCCTTCGCCCCGCGTAGGAACTGCTCGATCAGTCCGTCGGCGTCCATGCCATGAGCGAAACCCGCCAGCAGACCCATCGCCAGGAAGATGGCCGAGATTTCCGTCAGATACCACCCATACCCCATGACGCCGACCACGAGGAACGCCACGGTGTAGGCCAGCAGGTTCAGGATAAAGAACTGGCCCGAGCGACGCAGGCTGGCCCCCGCGGTGAGGGCGAAGAGCGCGGCCAGAACGGGCAGCGCCGGGAAGGACGCGGCGGCCCGGCCCACGCGGAACGTCGTCGACGGGTGTTGCCAGGCGAAGATGGCCAGCGCCGCGAGTATCAACCCATATACCACCCATGCCGACCGCGTGGCGGGAGTGGCCTCCAGCGTGTCGGTCGTGGCGCCGTGGCGCTCGCGCCAATACGCGTCGGCCTCGTACATCGGCGAGCGCCGCGGGTCTTTCCTGATCCGGGCCGCGTAGCGCAGCACCGCCGCTATGAGCACCGCCGTGAGCACGCACCAACAGAACACCCGGTAGCCGAATCCCGAGAAGAGCGGCAGGTCCGACAGCCCTTGGGCGATGCCAATCGTGAAGGGATTTAGGATGGCGCCCGAGAAACCCACGTGCGCCGCCACGTACACCATGCACAGCCCCACGATAGAATCGTACCCCATCGAGATCGCCAGCGGAATGATGATGACGACGAAGGCCAGCGTCTCCTCGCTCATCCCGAAGATGGCGCCGAACAAACTAAACAAGAGGATGACGGCGGCTATCACCAGGCGGTCCACGCCCAGGCGGCGGAAGAAGGCGTGGCGCTCGGCCCGCCGCGCCCCCCGCAGGAAGGAGAGGATGCCGACGTCAATAGCCCGCGTATGATTCATGATCTGGAAGGCCCCGCCGATAATCAGCAGGAAAGCGATGATGCCCGCCTGCTGCTCGAATCCCTCCAGCAGCGCCCCGAAGACTTGCCAGCTCTGCGGCGACGGCTCCACGGCGTGGAAGGAGTGGTCGACGATGACGACGCGCTCCGTACCATTCACCATCCGCGTCTCGCGGTCGTACATACCCGCCGGAATGACCCACGACAGGGCCGCGCAACACAAAATAACCACCGATATAATCGTAAACGTATGGGGTATCCTCGTAATTTTCATCTGTTCGCTTATTTTTTTAGTCGCGAAGGTACGATTTCCCGCCCGCATATCCATGGATACTAATTTTTATTCCTTACATTTGCCCGCCTCATAGAAATACAACAGATTATGAATCTAAAGAATCTCTACTTCTCGTGGCTGCTCCATTGGGCGAGGCTGAAGCGCCTGCTGGGCGGCGTGGCCGAGGCCGTTATCCTGCTGGCGGCGTTGTCCGCTTTCTTCGTGCTGGTGTATCAGTTCGGTTTCGCGCAGACGGAGGAATCCCTCCACATGCTCGGTCGCTCGCGGCTTCTTATCCTCCTGGCCTTCTTCGTGGGCATCACGCTGCGCTACATCACCCGCTTTCAAGAGATCGTGCAGGAGAAGATGCTCTACTTAGATATCAGCATCTACTTCCTCTTGTTCGCCGTGCTCTCCAGCCGGGTGTTCTTCCGGGAAGTCATCGCGCGCTCGCTGCCGTACCTCGACTTCCTGTCGGAGCCGGCCCTGGTGTACCTGCTGCTCTTCTCGCTCGGCACGATACACCTGTCCCGCCAGGCCTTCGCCCTGATGCAGACGCGTATCAAGCCCTCGCTGCTCTTTCTGCTGAGCTTCGTGTTCGTCATCCTGGTAGGAGCGGGGCTGCTCTCGCTGCCGAACGCCACGACGCGGGGCATCTCGTTTGTCGACGCCCTGTTCATCGCCACGACCTCCGTGTGCGTAACCGGACTGACCACGGTCGATGTGGCGACGTGCTTTACCCCGGTAGGGCACGTCATCATCATGCTGCTTATCCAGATTGGCGGAATCGGGGTGATGACGTTCACCTCCTTTTTCGCCCTCTCCTTCATGGGGAAGTCGTCGTTCACGAGCAAGATCATGCTTAAAGATATGCTGAACGAGGAGAAGACGGGCGGGTTGTTCCGTGTCATTCTCAATATCCTGTTCGTCACGCTATTTATCGAGGGCATCGGCGCCTATCTCATCTTCATGAACGTGCGGGGAAGCCTGCCGGGCGGCACGGGCGAGGAAATCTTCTATGCCTTGTTCCACGCCGTCTCCGCCTTTTGCAACGCCGGCATCTCCACGCTCAGCGGAAATATGTTCGACCCGCTGGTGG
>DXEN01000058.1 GCA_019114945.1 Candidatus Parabacteroides intestinigallinarum
GGACTTTTTTTCATGGATCTCTCATCGGATGGAGGAAAACAGGGCGCAATCACATGCCGTACAACATGTTACCTGATATGTTAAACAGTGTTGCGTATCGCGGCGCCCGTGCGCGAACATCCCCGCCGCCCTGTCCAAAACCCGGCGGGGACGAGGGGATTCTTCCTCGCGGGCGCCCATATCCTTTAATCACCACCGGCGGTTCTATAATCACCAGTGGCGATTTTACAAACTCCACTGGCGGTTTTATAATCACCACTGGTGATTGTAGAATGCACACGGACGCGAGGGAGTTTCAACGCGACCGTAAAGGAGTTTATGGCTGCACAAAAAAGGCTTTGAGTTTAACCGTTATTTAAACAGCGCCTCAAAGCCTCTTATTATATAGTACACTTTAGAAGTACCTTTACATAAAACCCAGCTTTACCGATTATGGTCAAATAGCCGTTTTTCCGCCAACCGCTCAAACTTCGTACCCGGCCGGCCGTAATTGCAATACGGATAAATACTAATGCCACCACGCGGAGTAAACACACCCGTCACCTCGATATACTTAGGATCCATCAACTTGATTAAATCTTTCATAATCATATTGACACAATCCTCATGAAAAGCGCCGTGGTTTCGGAAACTGAACAAATAAAGCTTCAAGCTCTTGCTTTCCACCATCCGCACATCCGGAATATAATCGATGTAGATCGTCGCGAAATCCGGTTGCCCGGTAATAGGGCAAAGACTGGTAAATTCCGGGCAATTGAATCGTACCCAATAATCATTCTCCGGATGTTTGTTCGTGAATGCCTCCAACACTTCCGGGGCATAATCCTGCCGATAGACAGTAGACCCGCCTAACAAGCTCAGCTCGCCCTCCTCTTTCCGATCGATTCTCATCACGCACCTCCTTCCTTAGATTGTTTCCGTCGCAAATATTTCTCCAATCCTTCCGCACGCAACTTGCAAGCCGGACAATGGCCACATCCCTCGGCTACGACACCATTGTAACAAGTAAGCGTTCGCTCGCGCACCAGGTCGAACACACCCAACTCGTCCGCAAGCTCCCACACTTCGCTTTTATCCCGATTCATCAACGGTGTATGAATCACGAAATGATCGTCCATAGCGAGGTTCAACGTCACATTCAATGAGCGAATAAAGGTATCCCGACAATCCGGATAGCCACTATAATCAGCCTCCGAAACGCCGGTCACCAGATTATAAATTCCTTTGCTTCGCGCCAATATCGCCGCAAAAGTAAGGAATACCATGTTCCGGCCGGGAACGAACGTATTGGGATAGCTATCCGCCGGCTTCTCCTGATCCATCGCCACATCGAAATTCGTCAACGAGCAATTCGGATCGAGCTGGCTAATCAACGACACGTCCAACAAATGAAAAGGCACCCCAGCATCCGCGGCTATCGCACGGGCGACCTCCACCTCCAAGGAGTGCTTCTGCCCATACGTGAAGCAGACAGCCTCCACCCGAGCGAAGTGCTTCTTCGCCCAAAACAAGCAGGTCGTCGAGTCCTGCCCCCCCGAGAAGCAAACCAAAGCGGCATCTTGTTGTTTCATCATCTCTTTTCTTTTCTATCTTATTTCTATGTTATATTATTTCTTATCAATCACACCGGCCGCAGCAACCGCCTCGCCGGTAGTGACGACGGTCATAGCGATCATGCGGAGTGTCGCAGCAATGTCCCTCGTAATAACGGTCCCGCCGATCCCGGTAATAACCACGCCGTCCGCGACGATCACCATCCCAACTCCGGCAGTAATCGCACGCCTCGCATTCCTCGTTGTCCCGACAACCGACACACTCGCCGCAATTCGTCTCACACGAACAATCTCGACATACACACTCGCCGCAGCAACACTCCACGGTTTCCCGTAAACGATCGCCCCGCTTATCCAAGTCCGTGAACGACATCAGACAAAACAGGCCGATGACTAACGCGCAACTTCCTACCAACTTTTTCATGCACCAAGAACTTTCTTGAAACGGTCCATAAAGTCAGCGGCTTCCTCCATGCTAAGGCACAGCGGCGGCAACAGACGAATCGTGTTCGTCCCGGCCACACCCGTAAATACCCGCTCCTCGAAAAGCAACCGGGTCCGGATCTCCTTGATAGACTCCTCGAATTCCACGCCGATCATCAATCCCCTACCACGGATTTCCTTAATGCCCGGCAGCTGGTGCAATTCCTTCAAGAGGAACGTTCCGACCTTCGCGGCGTTATCAATCAAGCCTTCCCCTTCCATAATGTCGAGCACGGCAATCGCGGCGGCACAAGCCAAATGATTGCCACCAAACGTCGTTCCCAGCATACCGTACACAGGCTTGAACATCGGACTAATCAGCAAACCGCCCATCGGGAAACCGTTAGCGATACCTTTCGCGACCGTGATCAAATCCGGCTGAATCCCCGCGTATTGATGCGCGAAGAATTTACCACTCCGTCCATAACCCGATTGAATCTCATCCACAATCAGGCAAGCGCCGTAACGAGTACAAAGCTCACGCAACTCCCGCATAAAATGATCCGTCGGCACCTGGATTCCACCTACACCTTGTATTCCTTCTATAATCACGGAAGAGACATCCCCTTTCCGCAACTCATCCTCCACGATAACCGAATCGTTCAGAGGCACGTAGGTCACCGCCAGATCCTCGTTCACCGGAGCGATAATCTTCGGATTGTCCGTTACACGTACAGCGGCGGAAGTCCGCCCATGGAACGAATGCTTAAAAGCGATCACCCGCTTCTTCCCGTTGTGGAAAGAAGCCAACTTCAAGGCGTTCTCGTTCGCCTCGGCACCCGAGTTAATCAAGAATAGCGAGTAATCATCGTACCCACAAGCCTTCCCCAACTTATCCGCCAGCTTCTGTTGCAAACTATTTATCACGGAGTTTGAGTAAAAACCCAACTTATTCACTTGGTCCGTGATCGCCTTCACATACGTGGGGTGGCTATGCCCCACCGAGATCACGGCGTGCCCGCCATACAAATCGAGGTACTCATTGCCCTCGCTATCCCACACATGGCATCCCTTGCCCTTTACGATCTCTACATTAAATAATGGATATACATCGAATAATTTCATCGCAATAATTGATAATTGACAATGGACAATTGACAATTCACTTGACAACTGACAATAAAAGTTCATATAAGGGCAAAAGAGAACGACAATTTCCCATTGTCAATAAAATAATTGTCAATTGTCAATTCTCAATTGTTAATTAAAAAGCGCTCGGCTTAAGATGAAGCCCGACAGTCTCTTCCAATCCGAACATGAGGTTCATATTGTGAACAGCCTGCCCGCTCGCTCCCTTCAGCAGATTGTCGATCATCGAGATGATGAGCAACTTATCTTCGATTTTCTGCAAGTTGATCAGGCACTTGTTCGTATTTACCACCTGTTTCAAATCCGGGTTCTTATCCGTAATGAAGGTAAAGCTATGATCCGCATAATACTCCTCGTAGATCCGCTTGATCTCTACGAGGTCGATCTTACAATCCAGATACGTCGTAGCGAAAATACCGCGCGAGAAATTACCACGAACCGGAATGAAATTGACTTGGCTATTAAAACTATTCTGCAACTGACGCAAACTTTGGTTAATCTCCGCCAAATGCTGATGCGTGAAAGGCTTATAGATCGACACATTATCGTTACGCCAACTGAAATGCGAAGTAGCGGACGGCTTCACGCCCGCTCCCGTCGATCCCGTGATCGCGTTCACGTGCAAATCGGAGTTCAACATCAGATGCTTCGCCAACGGCAAAACCGCCAATTGGATACATGTGGCGAAACATCCCGGATTCGCCACATGGTTCGCGCTACAAATCCGACGACGGTTCAACTCCGGAAGCCCGTACACGAAATCATGCTCCGGCCCCTCGATCCGATAATCCATACTGAGATCGATAATCTTCACATCCGCAGGCACCATATGGCTTTCCATGAACTTTCGGGTATCACCATGCGCGGTGCAGAAGAACAAAACATCGATACTGTCCAACGGCAAAGCGTTCGTGAACACTAAATCCATCTCGCCATAAAGTCCGCTATGCACGTCGGTAATCTTATTCCCCGCGTTGCTGCTACTGTTCACGAAGGTAATCTCCACATCCGGATGGTTCAGCAGCAGGCGAATCAACTCGCCCGCCGTGTAACCCGCTCCACCAATAATGCCACACTTTATCATATCTTTTCCTCTTTATGGTTCGCGTAATACACCCGAAGTGGCGTAGAAAGCACCTTGATGAAACCTTTCGCGTCCTCGGCGGTCCAGCCCTTCTGCATCTCGCCATACTCGCCGAACTTTGTCTTCACCAAATCATCTTCCGACTCCACGCCGACAGTCGAGAACGACAACGGACGCAACTCCAAGATAGCCGTACCATTCACGTTACGCTGCGACTCTTGCAACATTGCCTCGATATCGCGCATCACCGGCTCCAGATACTGGCTCTCATGCAAAAACATACCATACCAGTTGGCCACTTGGTCTTTCCAATATTGCTGCCATTTGCTCAACGTATATTTCTCCAAGAAACGGTGCGCACCGATAATCAACATAGGAGCGGCAGCCTCGAAACCAACGCGCCCCTTGATGCCAATAATCGTATCGCCTACATGCATATCACGACCAATACCATAGGCGGCACCAATCTCCTCGACCTTTTGAATCGCAGCGATTGGATCATCGAAACGCTCGCCGTTCACGGCCTTCAGCTCACCTTTCTCAAAAGTAAGGCGAAGCTGCTCGCTTCCTGTTTTTGTCACTTGTTTCAAATAAGCGCTCTCCGGCAAACCCTGAGCGGAATCCAAGATCTCGCCCCCACAGATGGAAGTACCCCACAAGCCGACATTATACGAATATTTCAGTTTCGTGAAATCAGCCTCGAAGCCATGCTCTTTCAAATAATTGATCTCATAATCGCGGCTCAGCGCCATATCACGCGTCAACGTGATAATCTCTACGCCCGGAGCCAGCACGAGGAACGTCATATCAAAACGCACTTGGTCGTTTCCAGCGCCGGTAGAGCCATGCGCGATAGCATCCGCCCCTATCTCGTTCGCGTAACGGGCGATCGCCAACGCCTGAAAAATACGCTCCGAGCTAACCGATATCGGATAAGTGCCATTACGCAGCACGTTTCCGAAAATCATATATTTCAAGCTCTTCTCGTAATACTCCTTCGTCACGTCGAGCGTCACGTATTTCGTAGCACCCAACTTATAAGCGTTCTCCTCATTCTTCCGCAATTGCTCCTCGCTGAAACCACCCGTATTGGCACACGCGGCGTAAACCTCATACCCTTTCTCCTTAGCCAAATACATGACCGTAAACGAGGTATCCAAACCTCCACTGAACGCTACTACTACTTTCTTTTTCATCGTTATCCTCTTTTTATCGTTATCTTCTTTTTTATCTTATCTCTTATACATTAATTAAACGTGCCTTTCCTCGGCAACCTTATGCCCCTCGCGTTGCGCGCGATGCGGATCAGCGGGATCGAACATCATCGCCGTGCAGATGCAATAACGCCTGCCCGTCCGCTCTAAAATATCATGATTCACACAACCGTTGCAACCTCGCCAAAAAGCCTCATCGTCGGTCAAGTCGGCAAACGTGACAGGTACGTAACCCAGCTCGGTATTCATCTTCATCACCGCGGCTCCGGACGTAAGACTGAAGATCTTCGCCTTCGGCCAACGCATACGAGCCAGCTGGAAAGTCATGTCCTTAATCCGCTTCGCCACGCCCAAGCCACGGAACTTAGGATGCACGATCAATCCAGAGGTTGTCACATACTGCTTGTTGCCCCACGACTCGATATAACTAAAACCAGCGAACTCATCGCCCGCCAAGGCGATTACCGCCTTGCCCTCTTTCATCTTCTGGGCCACATACTCGTGCGTACGCTTCGCGATTCCGGTACCCCGAACTTTCGCGGCCTCCTCAATTGTCCGCAAGATCGTGTCCACGTAAACCTCGTGCGAGGCCTCCGCGATCATCACTTCGATTTCTTTCTCTTGTTCCATTGTATCGTTATTCTTTATATTCCTCTTTTATTATATAAAACGAGACAGCGCTCCAATCACCCGTTCACGGCTCACACCCTCCCGGGGAATAATCAATATCGTATCATCGCCCGCTATCGTTCCCAATATCTCGTTCGCGGCATGCGCGTCAATATCCGAGGCTATCCCCATAGCATACCCCGGGCGCGTCTTCAACACCGCCAAGTTGCCCGAGAACTCAATATTCGGCTTCCGCACGTCATCGTTCGGTACCTGTTCACCCGCTCCCTCATCAGGAAGACGATATACATAATCCCCATTACCTCCATGAACCTTGGCTACCTTCAATTGCTTGATATCCCGCGAAAGCGTGGCTTGAGTCACGGAGAAACCACTCTCTTCCAACGCTTTGAGCAACTCCTCCTGATTACCGATCGCTTTCGTGCGGATTATCTCACAAATCGCGTCCAATCGCTCTTTCCTCGTACTCATAATGTATATTTATGCAAAACAGGCCGCAAATATAAGGAGTATTATCGAATAAATATACAAAAGAAAGAAGTTTTTTAAAGCCTTGCCTTAATTATCTAATTGGTAAATCTTCAATTTATTATAGAGCGTCTTTCTGTCTATGCCTAATAAACGAGCGGCGCGGGTCTTATTGTTGTCACATGCACGCAAAGCTTTACGAATCAATTCCCGTTCGTGCTCCTCGTTCTTTAGCTGGATATTGTCCAAATCCATCGAGACAACCGCCTCTGTCAGTTCTTCCGGAAGCTCCTTGCGAGTTATATAACGTCCCGTAGCCAACAAAGTGGCATACTTGATCACGTTTTTCATCTGACGCAAATTTCCCGGCCAGGAATAAGACTGAAATAACTGCACGGTATCACTATCAAATCCAATAATATCTTTCCGAAGCTCCGCGTTCGCCAAATCCAAGAAATGATTAGCGAATAAAAGTAAATCTTCCTTACGCTCCTTCAAATCGGGAATACGTATGGTAAATTCGTTGATACGATGATACAAATCTTCCCGAAAATCTCCCTTCTCGATCGCTTGACGTAGATTCTCGTTAGTAGCGGATATTAATCGCACATTGATCGGGATCTCTTGATTACTGCCAATCGGCTTCACCCGGCGCTCTTGCAAAGCACGCAACAATTGCACCTGAACCTCATACGTCAGATTACCGATCTCATCCAAAAAAATCGTACCTCCCTGCGCCGCGACAAAAGCTCCCGTCTTATTCTCGATCGCTCCCGTAAAAGAACCTTTCACATGACCAAAGAACTCAGAAGCCGCCAACTCTTTCGGTATCGCCCCACAATCCACGGCCACGAAAGGCGCCTTGCTCCGAGCGCTTTGCGCATGAATGCGCCTGGCAATATATTCCTTACCTGTCCCACTGGCTCCCGTCACCAATACCGACATATCCGTCGGAGCGACCAAACGCACATGCTCATATAAATGACGCGCCGCCTGGCTTTGTCCCTCGATATAAAGATCAGACGAAGCGCTTTCGATTTCCGTCCTCGGTTCCTCTCGCTCCATCAATAGAGATTCCCGAATCTTATTCAGCAACTCCTCCGGATTCAAAGGCTTGGCAATATAATCCGACGCTCCCGATTTCATCGCCTGTACCGCGGTTTGTATCTCAGCGTAGCCGGTCATCATAATCAGCGGCAAAGACAAGTGGTTATTCTTCATCCATTTTAACAAATCAATGCCATCGCTATCGGGCAAACGCAAATCCGACAGAACCAAATCAAACGTCTCTTCCTCTATTTTTCGTTTCGCGTCCGCAACTGAAGAAACGCTCTTTACGGTAAATCCTTTTTTGCTAAGCCAAGTAGTAAGCATCAAGGAAAAAGTAATATCATCTTCAACGATTAAAATCGAAAACATATCGAAGTCTCGCAATTAAATTATATCCGGACAAACTTAGCTAAAAAATCGCTATCCCATGCGATAAAAACAAAAAAATCAAGCTACGATGACTTGATTTCTTTCCATCAAGAAGACCGTGGCACATAAGCGCCATCCTTCGCCTCAAATATAACAGAAGGTTCTATAACCTCTATCGTATGCCATACTCCCTTCGGGATCCGCATGCCATGCATCCCTTCCAAGGGGGATAACAATTGACGAGAAACCTCCCGAAAAGTTCGCTTTCGAACGACCTCCCCGGTTCGCGACGTCGCCTCACGTACATATTCATAAACCTCCTCATACAAAATCTCCTCCAACTTTCCCCGAAGGCAAATCACGGTCTCAGAGGTTTCCGTATGCTGGTGGATCGGAACTTCCGTACCCGGCAACAAAGCGTTCAACATCCGTTGGGAAGTATCTTCCGGAGAATCCCGCAAATCATAATGCTGACGTTTCCGAGGCGATTCTTCCGCCGCTAACAACAGATGATCCAGAAAATCCTGGCTGAAAATCACATCTTTCATCTTTATACCTTAATTATATATCTAAAAGACAACCAAAGCTCCCGCCTCCCTCGCTACAACTCATACAAATGTAGTATAAAAAATGAGATCTCAAGCATATCAGGAAATGCATCTCACTTTTTTGTATTACTTTTGCTCCAAATCTTAAAAAGAAAAGACGATGAACTATTACGAACTTCGTTTTCATTACACCTCCCCCGTCGAACAAGCGATCGTAAATGATATATTGGCATACGAATTAGGGGAAATTGGGTTTGATAGCTTCGCTGACAACGAGAATGGCCTATCGGGATACATCCCCGATACGCTTTACGACGAGGAAGCCTTACAGAAAAAATTGGAGAGCTTCCCCTTGGAGGGCACTCAAATCACTTACACGACGCACCCCGTAGAAAACAAGGACTGGAACGAGGAATGGGAAAAGAATTATTTCCAACCAATCCGCATCGGGAAAGAATGCATCATCCGGGCCTCTTTCCACGCCCCGGAGCAAGACTATACCTATAATATAATTATCGATCCCAAAATGGCATTCGGCACCGGCAACCATGAGACAACTCATTTGATGATCGATGAGATGCTCCAATCGGACCTCGCCGGCAAAGAGGTGCTCGACATGGGATGCGGAACCGCCGTATTAGCGATCCTCGCTCGCCTAAAAGGAGCGAAACGGGTAGTCGCTATCGATATCGACGAGTGGGCCTACAACAACGCCCTCGAGAATATACGCCTCAATCACGTCGAAGACATTCAAGTCGCGTTAGGCGGAGCGGAAAAAATCTCGCTATTCGGCACATTCGACATTATCCTTGCCAACATCAATCGCAATATCTTATTGCGAGACATCCCTCTATACGCGGCGAGCCTTAATCCCGGTGGCAACTTGTATATGAGCGGTTTCTATGAGGAAGACATCCCGATAATCGAATCGGAATGCCAAAAGCACGGACTCTATTTGGCAGGATATAAAGAACGGAATCATTGGGTTGCCGTAAAATCCGCATGGAGATAATATTTTTTAACGATAAAAATCAACGAAACATAAAGTCTAATCCAAATAAATCCCGTACCTTAGTCGAAAACTTTAAAAAGAAAAAGTCATGAAAAGCGTAGATTCAAAATTATTATTAGGCCTCGTAGTAGGCGCCGCCGTTGGTGCGGCTGTTGGTTATTTAGCGGCTACGGACAAGAGAGAACAACTGTTGGAAGAGTTGAACGGAGTTGTCGGCAAAATCAAGGAAGGATTTAATACCGCTATCGCGAAATACAAAGAAGGCAAGCAAGAAGCGGCTACGGCAGCGGAAGAAGTTATAGCCGAATAAAATCTTTGTATGGAGAAAGATTCAGGGAAAATCTTCCGTAAGCTGAAAGAAGATCTGACCGCTTACGTGGAGCTGAAACTTGAGCTCCTGAAATTGAATACGTATGAGAGAACGGGCAAAGTAATATCCGTTCTCTCGTATGGTTTGATATTATTATTCTTGGCCTTTTTCGCGATCCTGTTCATATTCCTGGCTTTAGGTTTCTTCTTAGGGGATTGGCTTGATTCATTCGGATACGGGTTCGGCGCCGTAGCGATATTATATATATCACTCATCGGACTTATCCTCATGAACAAAGAAAGAATCAGCGTAAAAATAGCGAACGAGGTTATCGCCGCCTTAACGACAAACGACGATAAAAATAATGAAACGGACAATGAGCAACCGACTACCGACACCGCTGGAACGACTGATCGCCCATAAAGCGCGGATCATAGAGGAAAGCAAGCGACAGGAGCAAAAGCTAAACGAGGATTTCGCCTACATCCACGCGAACGCGGGAAGTCTGTTGCTATCCGGTTTATCATCCTTACTCTTCCCAGGTACAAAAACGAGCACATCACAAAAAGAGAAAGGAACGGTTTCCACGACAACCCAACGTAGCCCTGTAACAATCAGCGCAAAGGACTATTTATCTATCGCCAAAAGCTTACTTCCTTTCGCATGGGATATCGCCCAACCGATCCTTATGACATGGGGAATCAAAAAGATACAGCAAT
>DXEN01000059.1 GCA_019114945.1 Candidatus Parabacteroides intestinigallinarum
TATGTTAACGACCCGTCCGGGTTGAACATCGGGGAGGAGGGGTGTCCCTCGTCGGCGATGTTCCGCCAAATCACGCCACTTCCCTCCGAATAGGTAATCGGGTTGTAGTACTTATTGTGCGAGAACTCGAAATTATTGTTGACTTTCAACCATGGCGTGAGCTGGTAACCCGCCTTGAAACGCATGTTATATGTCTTGAACTTATCGGTCTGCTCGTCGCTATCGAACAATCCGTCGTACGAGTAGAAACGACCGGACAGATAATAATCGAACTTATCGTCGGAACCGGAGATCGAGAGGTTCTGGTTCTGGGCGAACACGTGATCCTTATACATAATATCATAATAGTCCGTCCCCTCCGGATAATACACGTAACGCCCGGCCGTACCGATAGAACCGTCGGAGATCACCGTACCGAAATCGCCCGTCTCGTGCCGGCGTCTATACTCTTCCAGCCATGCGACGGAGAATTGTTGTGTTTTGTTGATACCCGAGGGGTTCGAATGGTTGTAATTGTAATACGCGTCATAGAAATGCTGCGCCCAGATATAACCATCAGATACGACATCCGGCACGTTCTGGGGTGTCTGCAGCGAATAGCTGGACGACCATGTTACTTTCGGCTTGCCTTCCGTCGCGTTCTTCGTGGTAATCAATACGACGCCGAACGGAGCGCGCGCTCCATAAATAGCGGAAGCCGCCGCGTCTTTCAGTACGGAGACGCTCTCGATATCGTTCGGGTTCAACATGGATGGGTCGCCCTCCACGCCATCGATCAACACGAGCGCGCTACCTCCGTTGATAGAGCCGGTACCGCGCACGTTGAAGTCCGCCGTACGTCCCGGTTTACCATCGGCTAATGAGATATTCAAGTTTGGCACCACGCCTTCCAGCATCTGGGTGGCGTTGGCGGTCGGACGGCCGTCGAATACGTCGCTCGTCACTTGCTCGACGGCGCCCGTTAGGTTCACCTTCTTTTGCGAGCCGTAACCCACTACGACTACCTCGTCCAGATTCTGTGTGTCCTCGTTCAGGATAATTTTGAAAATATTTTTTCCTGTTACGGGTATTTCTTGCTTGATATAGCCGATATAGCTAATCTCCAAGATCGCGTTTTCCGGAACATTGAGTTGGAAATCTCCGTCGATGCCGGTGATAACACCATTTGTCGTGCCTTTTACGATTACGTTCGCGCCGATAATCGGAATGCCGGCGGCATCCAATACCACGCCTGAGATTTGTTTCGTACTCTGCTGGACTACGCTGTTGGCCGTAGAGCCAGGGTTAGTTGTCAAACTTGCCGCCGAGGTCGCTTGTGCTCCAAGGATCATGCAGCATAAAGACATACCAACGCATGTGCGTCTGACGGAAGTAACATCTTGATGGTACCTTTTTTTCATACACTTATTGTTTAGAATGTTGTTTAATTTCTGTTCTTATCAAAAACATCGCAAAATTCGGTATTTTTAGTCATGCTAAGGTTCTCTAAAAGATGAATAAAAGATGAAGTTTGTGTTTCAAACATGTTACAGGCGAGAGGGTTAGAGAGAGGCTTTGGAAAAAGAAAACGCATAAAAAACAAAAGCGGGGAATGATTCATTCCTCGCTTTTGTCGGGATGAGAAGACTCGAACTTCCGACCTCCACGTCCCGAACGTGGCGCGCTAGCCAACTGTGCTACATCCCGTTTTTGTAATCTGTCGTATCGTTCTCTCGATTACGGGTGCAAAGATACGCGTTATTTTTGAACCTGCAAGCGAATACGCGATTTTTTTATTCATTGTCGCGTTTTTCTTGCTTCTAGAGTAGAGACGATGTGGCTTGATTCCAAAAAAAAGACCGTCCTTTAAAAGGAACGGCCTTTCAGATATATGGAAATTTTCATGATTAAAGTGCTCCAACCTCTTTCAATGCGGCGTTGGTTTTGTGAACAGCGGCCGCGCTCTTAGCGAACAGCTCTTTCTCCTCAGCGGTCAACTCCAGCTCGACGATCTTCTCGATACCGTTCTTGCCCAAGATAACCGGAACGCCGATACACAAGTCAGACTCACCATACTCGCCTTCCAAGAGGACAGAGCAAGGAATCATCTTGCCTTGGTTGTGGATAATCGACTCAACCACGTAAGCTCCCGCCGCGCCCGGAGCGTACCAAGCGGATGTGCCTAACAGTTTCGTCAGCGTAGCGCCGCCTACCATCGTAGCCGCTACGACCTCTTGCAATTTCTCGGCGCTCAACAGATTGCTTACGGGGATGCCCTTGTAAGTAGCCAGGCGAGCCAACGGAATCATCGTCGTATCGCCATGTCCGCCGATTACCATACCCTCTACCTCGTTGGCGTTGCATCCTAATGCTTGCGACAAGAAGTATTTGAAACGAGAGCTATCCAACGCGCCTCCCATACCGATCACACGGTTCTTCGGCAGGCCTAACGACTTCAGTGCCAAATAAGTCATCGTGTCCATCGGGTTCGAGATAACCACCAAGATAGCGTTCGGAGAATATTTCAGGATGTTTTGAGCCACGCTCTTTACGATGCCGGCGTTCACGCCGATCAACTCCTCGCGGGTCATACCCGGCTTACGAGGAATACCGGAAGTGATTACCACTACATCGGAGTTCGCCGTTTTCTCATAGTCGTTCGTGCAACCTACAATCTTCGTATCGAAACCAAGCAATTGCGCGGTTTGCATCATATCCATCGCTTTACCCTCGGATACGCCTTCTTTTACATCGAGCATAACCACTTCGTCCGCTACCTCATTGAAGGCAAGTACATTCGCGCACGTAGCGCCTACATTACCGGCGCCAACAACTGTTACTTTTGACATAATACTACGTTTTAAATATGTTAGTTCGTTATAGTTCGCTTGTTTTTTATGTGGGCAAAGGTACAATCTATCGGGGAATATAGAAATATTTCCGTATATATATTTTCGTCCTTACATTATTAAATATAGCTAATTACATTTTCAAGACGATTCGTTCCCCTAATTCTTTGCAGAGTACGCTCTTGATCTCGTTGAGGTGTGTCTGCCGTTTCATCAGCTCGAAAACGCTTTCCAGGTCTTTTCGCTCTTGCGCTTCCTTGATCCGTGTTTGTATTTCTTTGATCTCGCGCAGGATGTAAGCTTCTTTTAGGGAATAGATTTCCCGCGGCACCAGGTAATCCAGCTTCTCTTCCTCGGTCTCGATTTCCCTGAATTTCGTGTGGTACTTGCTCAATTGGTATTTATCGCTGATCAGGTTGGCGGCTAATTGGCTGATATGCGGGTCGGGGTGTGATAGGAAATAGCGGGTCGCCACGAAACCTTCTTCCCGGCAACGGTCGGCGGCCTCGTCCAATATTTGCTTGAAGACGGGGTCGTAAAAGGTGAGGTCGTCGCGTTCCAGGTCGAAACGGATGTAATCCGCCACGTGCATCACGATCCGTTCGTTTGTCTCCTCCTCTACATAATCATAAAGGACACGCTCGCCATAGCGGATCACGTAACGCAGAAGCGCCAGCTCGTATGCCTCGAAAGGGGAATGCTGCCGAACGGGCGGGGTGTCGCTCGTCTCCTTTGTGGTCGGAACCGCGGCCTGCGTGGTCTCTTCCTCTAAGGGATAAGGTTCGGGCGGGGCGGAAGGAGAGGCTACGTTGGTCGCCTCTTCCGGCACGAACGGTTGGTAATTCGGGTATTCGGGATATTCGGGAACGGCCTCGCCTGTCGTTGTTGGAGCGGGCGGGGGCGCGATGCGGTTGGAGGGGCGCTGCTGTTGCTCCCGCTTGTTGAGGCGGATTTTGTTGACCTCGTTGAGCAGGACTTGCTCGTCGATTTCCAGCATCGTGCCGCATTCCCGGATGTAGACGGAGCGGGCGATGTTGTCCGGGATGACCGCCACGGAGCGTACGATGTCCGAGATGAGAGCGGCGCGCTTGATGGGATCGTTGCCCGCCTCCGTCAACAAGAGGCTCGTCTTGAAACGGATGAAATCGGTCTCGTGCCGGCTGATATACTCGGCGAATTCGCTCGCCCCGTGGCTCTTGGCGAACGAGTCCGGATCCTCGCCGTCCGGAAGGAGCACCACTTTTACGTTCATGCCTTCTTCCAAAAGCATATCGATGCCTCGGAGCGCCGCCTTGATGCCGGCGGCGTCGCCGTCGTACAGTACGGTAATATTATTGGTGAACCGGTGTATCAGGCGGATTTGTCCTTGCGTGAGCGCCGTACCCGACGACGCCACCACGTTCTCCACGCCTACTTGATGCATCCCGATCACGTCCATGTAGCCTTCCACGAGGAAGCAACGGTCTTGCTTGACGATGGCTTGCTTGGCGAAATAGATGCCGTACAGCTCGTTGCTCTTGTGGTAGATCTCGCTCTCGGGCGAGTTTACGTACTTCGCCGTTTTCTCGTTCTTTTTCAGGACGCGTCCGCCAAAGGCGACAATCTTGCCGCTCAGCGTGTGGACCGGGAAGATGACTCGCCCGCGGAAACGGTCGCTCACGCCTCCGTTCTC
Source organism: Candidatus Parabacteroides intestinigallinarum (assembly GCA_019114945.1). Taxonomy (GTDB): domain Bacteria; phylum Bacteroidota; class Bacteroidia; order Bacteroidales; family Tannerellaceae; genus Parabacteroides; species Parabacteroides intestinigallinarum. Next base: position 4,501 of record DXEN01000059.1, read on the forward strand.
GTAGGTGATGACGAGTCCCGTTTTCTCCAGATACTCCTTTTTATATCCGGCCTTGAGGGCGGCTTGGTAGAGCGCGTCCCGCTGGTCGAGGCTATAGCCCAGTTGGAATTTCCGGATCGTATCCTCCCGCAATCCCCGCTCGGCGAAGTAACGCATGCCGATGCTCTTGCCTTCCGGATGCTCGTGTAGCAAGGAGGAGAAGTATTGTCCCGCCCAGTTGTTTACGATGAGCATACTTTCCCGTTCGCCCCGGATTTGTTTCTCCCGTTCCGTCAGCTCCCGTTCCTGTATCTCGATATTGTATTTTTTCGCCAGGTAGCGCAAGGCGTCGTAATAGCTCAGTTGCTCGTGCTTCATGATGAAATGCACGGCGGTCCCTCCCTCGCCGCAAGCGAAGCACTTGCAGATGTTCTTGGCGGGCGATACGTAAAACGAGGGCGACTTATCTGCGTGGAACGGGCATAAACCCACGTAATTGACTCCTCGCTTGCGAAGCGTCACGAATTCCGAGACGACATCCACGATGTTCGCCGCGTCCAATATCCGGTCTATGGTAGGTTGATCGATCATATGAATTACTCGTAACTCCACGCGAATGTAGTGATATTTTTCTTCGGTCTATAACCTTGTTTTAGATTGTTTATGTTTGCCCGAACCAAGAGAAGCTCTATCTTTGAAGCATAATCGTAGATATGGATTTATGAAACGGAGAGGGAAAAGAATCATTTGGATTGTTTTATCGGTATTGTTCGGGATTATATTCGTGCTCCCGTTGGCTGGCTTCGGGATCTTGAAATGGGGCATCTTGCCGCCGGAGCGTCTGACCCCGTTGGTGGTGAGCCAGGCGAACGCGCTTATCGACGGGAAGTTGGATTGCGAGCGGGTGGAATTGACCTATTTCGAGACGTATCCTTATTTGGGCGTGAAGTTGACGAACGGCAGCTTGATATCGCGTCAGGCGCAAGATTCGGCGAGCCGGGCGGAGGACGCGTTGAACGTGCCCGCGGATTCGTTGCTCTCGTTTAAGAAAGTGATCGTGGTGGTGAACCCGACGGAATATTTATTCAATGGGAAGGTGTCGATCCCGTGGGTGGTGCTGGATAGCGTGCGGATTTATGGATACGTGAACGAGGCGGGGAAGGCGAACTGGGAGATTTACCGGAGCGCTCCCGATACGGCACGGGCGGACACGCTGACGACCGATACCACGGCGATGCCGGTGATTGACTTGAAACGGTTACGCATCCGGGACGCGCGCGTGGTGTACGACGACCGTCAGCAGGATCTTTATACGGAGGTGGACGGCTTTTCCCTGCGGATGGATGGCGAGTTGACGCGCCGCGGGAGCAAGATCGACTTGGAGACCGGTTTTTCCTCCATCGCCTTTTATAGCCCGTCGTACACGCTGAACAATCATTTGTCCATGCGTTTCAAGGGTGGTTTGTTCCTGGCGGACAGCTTGCGGGGACTGGGGCTGAAGGACGCGGAGTTGTGGGTGAACGATTTGCCGTTCACGGCGAATGGATTCGTGCTTCCGGCGACGGAGGCAAGGCCTGCCAGGATTAATATGGATTTCGGCTTGAAGGTGTCGGACTTGAACGACTTGTTGGCCTTCGTGCCGGATGAGTTCTTTAAGAACCGGGACAAGATAAAGGCGGAGGGCAGCATCCTGTTGGACGGGGATATCCGCGGGGAGCTGGGCGATAGCGTCGTGCCGACCATCAACCTGTGTTGCAAGGTGGAGGATGGCGCCTATCATGTGAAAGGGGTGGAGCATGGCATCGACCTGCTGCGCCTCGACGTGGATTTGCATCTGAACGGACCGCACCCGGATTCCTCGTACGTCTCGTTGGAGGAGCTGACCGTGAAAGGAAAGAATACCTCGCTTACGATGAGTGGCGAGGTGTGGAACATGTGGGACAACCCGGCGATCCGGGCGAGGATGAACGGGCAGATGGATTTCACCGGATTGGCGAAGGATTTCCTGAACCCGGATACCTTGCTGCTCGACGGGATGCTGAAGGCCGACATCGCCGCTGAGTTTACCGTGGACGATGTGGTGAATAGCCGGATCGACAAGATCAAGGCGGCGGGAATGCTCGACATCGACCGCTTCAAGGCTTTTAGCAAGGTGCTGGGCGTGGATATGTATATCGCGGGCACGAGGCTGTTCATGGGCTCCACCGAGAAGGCGAGCCGCTACTTGCGTACCAACGAGCAGCTGAACGCCACGCTGACGGTCGATACGCTGAACCTGCGCTATAAGGAGGATATACGGACGAACATCGGCGGCTTGCGAATCGTGGCGAACACTACGCCGGCTATCGACACCACCGCGGTGATTCCGCTCACGGCGGGTGTCGACTTCGACCATTTGCGGAGCCGCCTGCCGGACTCCACGTGGGTGATCGCCGGGAAGACCTCGCTGAAGGGCGGTATCAAAGGCTCCACGACCGACAAGAAGGTGCCGATGGCGGTGGCGACCATCTCGGTCGATACCTTGCGCTATGTCTCCATGCCCTTGCGCTCGGGCATGATGCTGGCGGGAAGCCGTATCACCTTGGAGGCGTTGCCTTACCGGGAGGCGATCCGCCAGCGGTGGATACGGGAACGCGTCGCCTCGGGCGACACGACGCGTCGCAGGCCGTCCGCAGCGACGCGGGCAAGGCGCGGCAGGAGCGCGCGGGTGGATACGACCGCCTCGGACAACGTGTTGCGCCGTTGGGAGGCACGCGGGCATATCGGCTTCGAGCATATGCGAGGTTTCAGCCGGATGTTCCCGCTTCCGATGCGGATCGATGGGACGGACTTGAGGTTTAGCACAAGCAACGTGACACTGAGCGGCGCGCGCGTGCGATTGGGCAAGAGCGATTTCACGTTGAGTGGCGACATAGAAGGCATCCGCCAATCTATCTTGCGGGGCGGGAAGCTGAAAGCGACGTTCGGCCTGAAGTCCGACCTGCTCGATTGCAACCAGCTCATGGCGGCTATCAACCGGGGGACGCGTTTCGCCGAGCGGATGGCTTCCGGCGTGGCGGGCACCTTCACGGAGGATAGCGTCGAGGCGCTGGCGTCGGCCCCGGAGTTGGAGACGGGACTTTCCGCCGACAGCGTGGCGACCGACTCGGTGCCGCAAGTGTTCGTCGTGCCCAAGTTCCTCGACGTGACCTTCAATACGGACGCTAAGAAGATTCTCTTCCGCGACTTGGAGCTGGAGGAGGTGAAAGGGCGTGTCACCGTGAAGAACCAAAGCGTGGAGCTGAGCAATCTTTATATGGACTCGAACATCGGCTCGGGTGGGTTGACAATGATTTACACGGCGCGCGACGCCAGCGGGGCGTCGATGGGCTTCGACTTGGGTATGCGCCGTATCCAAATCGCGAAACTGATCGGGCTGTTCCCCGCCATCGACTCGCTGGTGCCGATGCTCCGTTCGTTCGAGGGCGTGGTGGATTGCCAGATGACGGCCACTTGCAAGGCGGATTCCACGATGTCCATCGAGTTGCCTTCGCTCAGCGCCTCTTGTTACTTGAGCGGGAGAGACATGGTATTGCTGGATGGCGAGACCTTCGCCGAGATATCCAAGACGCTGATGTTCAAGAATAAGGAACGGAATATGATAGACAGCATCGCGGTCGACTTGGCGATTCGCGACTCCAAGATAGAGGTCTTTCCCTTCCTCGTGGAGATGGATCGCTACAAGGTGGCCGTCGGTGGCACGCACAATCTCGATATGACCTTCGATTATCATATCTCCGTGCTGAAATCGCCCGTGCCGTTCAAGTTAGGGCTGAATATCAGCGGCAATCTGGACGACTTCAAGTTCCGCATCGGGAAGTGTAAGTACAAGGACTTCCTGAAGCCCGCCAAGCAAGCCGAGCTGGACAGCACCCGCCGCGACGTGCGGCAAGGCATCCGCGACGCGATACGGAGGCAAATCCGCGAGCAGGGCTTCACCGCCGATGCCGGATAGCGCGTATTCTACGTGGCGGGCCGTGCGCGATTACAGCCCGCTGAAATCCACGTCGTCGAAGAGGAGGGACGGGATGCGCCAGCTGGACGAGAGGCGCGGGTCGTTGCCCGTCTCGGTGAGGTGGCTCCACAGCGTCAGCATATTGCCGGTCACGTTCATCTCGGCGACGGGCCGCGTCAATTGGCCGCGCTCGATGAGGAAGCCCTCGATGCCGTAGGAGAAATCGCCCGTCGAGCTGTTGCAGTTCCCGCCATTGAAGCCGGTCACCAGGATTCCTTTCTCCACGGAGGCGATGAGCCCTGCCGCGTCCTTGTCGCCAAGGCGTGCCGCGAGGATGGAGGGCGAGTCCACCGTCTGGCTCGCGCCCATCTTGTTCGCCGTGTAGGTGTCGATGTAATAGGTGCGCAGCGTGCCTTCCTCGAAGATGGGCCTCCGCCGCGTGGCGATTCCCTCGCTGTCGAAATAGCGCGCCCCGGAGGCCTTCGGCAGGTGCGGCTCGTCGAGCAGGGTCAGCCGTCCGCTGGCCACCTTCTGGCCGAGCTTATCCAGCAAGAACGAGTTCTTCTGCTGGATGGAGGAGCCGTAAATCGCCCCGATGAGCGGCGATACGAGGCGGGCGGCGTTCATGTTGTCCACCACCATCCGGTATTTCCCGGAGGCCACCTTGCGCTGGCTCAATTTGCGGAGCGCCCGTTCCAGCGCTTTCGTGCCGATACCGGTCTTTATCAGGTCGTCGTAATAGAGCGACGATTCGTACCAGTAGGATTCGGGCCGCGCGTCGCCCTCGCCGCGGATGTTGGCGCTTCCCACCAGCCCGAACGACGAGCCCGAGGCCTCGCCCTCGAAGCCGTTGCTGGCCACCATGTACTTGAAGTCCTTCTCGTCGCTGTAGGAGGAGTTGGCGGAGATGACGCGGGTGTCCTTGCCCATGATTTCCTCGCAGACGCTCATCGCCAGCGCCACCTTGTCGTCCGGCGGCACGTTGTCGAACGCGGGGTCTATCAGCCGCAAGTCCGCCCCGCCGCCCTTGTAATACAGGGAGGCGTCCGGCAGGGTTCTCGCCTTGTCCTCGGCGAGGAAGCGCGTGGCCGCCACTCCCTCCCGGATGAATCGCTCCAGCTCGCGCTTGTCGAGCCGGTTGGTGGAGTAGGAGCCGAAGCGCCCGTCGACGAAGAGGTGTATCGCCAGGTTGTTCTCCGAGGCTTGCTGCAGGCGGTCCATCCGCATGTCGCGTATCTCGAAAGACGTGCTGGAGCCGTTGAACAGCGTGACGCGCGACGCTTGGCAGCCGTTCCTCAGCGCGTATTCCATCGCCCATTGGGCCAATTCTTTATTCTCGTTCGTTATCATGATTGGTTCTCTTTTTGTTAGTTCTCGCCTCCCACGGTCAGCTTGCGTACCAGTACCGACGGCATGCCGCAGGTGACGGGGCATGACTGCCCGTCCTTGCCGCATGTCCACGTGCCGTTGTCCATTTGATAATTGTTACCCACCAGCGTGATGTCGGCCAGGGCTTTCGGCCCGTTCCCGATGATGTTGATGTCCTTGATGGGCTGGGTCAGTTTCCCGTCCTCTATCAGGTAGCCGTTCTTCACGAAGAAGGTGAAGTCGCCCGCCCCGATCTGCACCTGCCCGTTGGTGAAGTTGGCGGCGTAGATGCCCCGTTTCACGGTCGAGATGATGTCCGCCTCGTCCACGTCGCCGGCCTCCATGTACGTGGCGCGCATACGGGGGATGGGAGTCTGGCGGAACGACTCGCGTCGCCCGTTGCCCGTCGGGGCGACGCCATAGTGCCGCGCGCTGATGCGGTCGTGCAGGTAGCTTGTCAGGACGCCCTCGCGCACGATGTAGGTCTTCTGCCCCTCCGTGCCCTCGTCGTCGATGTTCACGGAGCCGCGGTTGAAGGGAATGGTGCCGTCGTCCACCACGTTGATACGTGCGTCGCATACCCGCTTATGCAGTTGGTCGGAGAAGATGGAGATATTCTTGCGGTTGAAGTCGGCCTCGAAGGCGTGTCCGATCGCCTCGTGCAGCAGGATACCGGAGCCTCCGGCGCCCATCACGACGGGCATCTCGCCGCCTTTGGGCTTGATCGCCTGGAACAGGATGGCCGTCTTGTCCACCGCCTCTTGGGCTACCTCGTCGATTAGCCCGTCGGTCAGGAACTCGGCCCCCATCCGGAAGGCGCGCGCGGCGTACGAGTTCTCGATCCGTCCGTTCTCCTCCATGATGCACACGGCGCTGAGGGTCGCCATGGGGCGATAGTCGTAATACATCTGTCCCTCGGAGTCGCGGAACAGGATGCGCGAGGTGGTGTCGCCCAGCGAGGCCATCACCTTCGTGACCCGCGGGTCTTTCTCGAAAATCCGGTCGTTCAGCCGTTGCAGGAAAGGCATCTTGTCGTTGATGGCGATCTCGTCCCACGAGGTTCGTACGGCATAGAAATTATGCGCGCGTGTCCGCTCCGTCAGGTTCGCCGGCGTCTTCCCCGCCGCTCCTGAGGCGATGCGCGCCGCCGTGCGCGCGGCGCGCAGCATCTCGTCGAGGGTAATGTTCTCCACGTAAGCGTAACCGGTCTGGTCACCGGCCAATACACGTACGCCCATTCCGAAGTCGATGTTCGACGAGGCGCGGTTCACCGCCCCGTCCTGCAAGCCGATGCTGTTCCGGTAGGTGTGCTCGAAGAACAGGTCGGCGTAATCGCCGCCTTTCTCCAAGGCGGCCGCCAGCACTTTCCGCAAATCCTCGTCGCTCACCTGGAAATAATTCATCGCGAACGCGATCCCGGTCTCTTCACGTCTGTTAATACTCATCTATTGTCGTTGTTGTTTCGCCCATTCCATCACGTTGGCGGGTGGGCGTTTGTTCAGTAATTCCTTTTTCATGAAATCCATGTAGGGAGCCACGTGCTCGAAGAACGCGCGGTATCCCTCGCATAGGTAGTTCAATCCCGGCTCCCCGCTCTCGGTGTGGAGGAAGCGGTTCTTGGGGCACTCGCCGTGGCAGGCGAAGAGGTACTCGCACTCCTTGCAGCGCGTGGGGAGCTTGTCGTATTTATCCGTGCCGAATTTCCGCTGGGCGGGGCTGTACATCATCTCGGTCAGCGTTTTCGTGTAGATGTTGCCCAGTTTGTATTCCGGGAACACGAAGTGGTCGCAAGCGTACACGTCGCCGTTGAACTCCATCACGCCGGCGTGGCCGCAATAACGGGCCAGCGTGCAGACGCCCGGTTGCTCGCCCACCCAGTTGGCCAGCGTGGCGTCGAACAGCTGGATGAAGTAGGTGCCCACGTCTTCCTTGAGCCATTCGTCGAACAGGTCGCGCAGGAACGCGCCCCATTTCCGCGCGTCCACCGAGAAAGGCGCCAGGCGGATGTCGCCGTCGCTTTCCTCGGGCGTGGCGAGCCGTGTGCCCTCCTTGTGCCGCCCCACGCGTTCCACGATCGGGGCGAATTGGATGTAGTGGCACTCCAGGTCCTTGAAGAACCGGTAGAACTCCAACGGATAGTCTACGTTGTAATCGTTCACCACCGCCATCGCGTTATACTCCACGCCGTGTTTCCTCAGCAGCTCGATGCCTTTCATCACCTTATAGAAAGAGGGTTGCCCCTGCCGGTTGCGGCGGTACTCGTCGTGGAATTCTTTCGGCCCGTCGATGGAGATGCCCACCAGGAAGTTGTTCTCCTTGAGGAAACGGCACCAATCGTCGGTCAGCAGCGTCCCGTTGGTTTGTATGCAATTGTCGATATGCCGTCCGTTCGCGTATTTGCGTTGCAGCTCCAGCGCCTTTTTGTAGAAGCCGATCGGGCGCATCAGCGTCTCGCCCCCGTGCCAGGTGAACAACACCTCACGCGTGGTTTGGCATTCCATGTATTGCTGGATGAACCGTTCCAAGGTCCGCTCGGTCATGATATGGTTCCTCACGTCCGGGTAGAACTTGCCTTTCTCTAAATAGTAGCAATAATCGCAAGCCAGGTTGCACACCGCCCCCACGGGCTTCAGCATGACGTACACCGGCTTGGCGAAAGGGGAGATATAAAGGGAATCGCTCATGTCTTGTTTTTACGTATTCTATTTTTAATCGCCAAATATACGAAACCTTTTTGGAATAAGTAAATATACCGAATTAATTTCGTAGCTCGTAGCTCGTGACTCAAATCACCGCGTTCTTTTCTTGAATTGCCGGTAATCGGTGATGAAGCCCTCGCACAACCAATTGGCCAGCGCCTGCCGGTTGTTGCTGAGGATAATGCGCCGCTGGTCGAAGCTGTTTTGGATGTTGCCCAATTCCACGAACACGGAGGTCGGCACGGTATGCCGCAATACATAGAGGTCGCGGCTCTCCACCGTGCCCGAGAATCCCCTGCCGGGTTGGTGGCGTTTGTATTTCTCGGCGAAGGTGGAACGCATCGTCCGTGCCAGCCGCTTGCCGTCGGCGCTTCGGGGCTTGTGGTAGAAAAACACGTCGGCGCGCTGGTGGCGGCTCCGGCTATCCACGTGGATGAAGATCGCCCGTTTGTACTTCTCTTTGTCCTTACGGCTCAGGGCGTTGATTTTCGCGGCGCGTTGCTCCAGGCGGGCCACTTGGTTGAAGGGGATCGCGTCGCCCATGCAGGTTTCCCGTTTGCTGTTGTCGAGGAATCGCTGGTCGCGTATCCCGTCTTTCGCGTCCTGGATGATGATGTGCACCTTGGCGCCTTTGGTCAGGAGCGCGCGGGCCAGGCGCAGCATGATATCGTAAGCGTACTCGTCCTCGTGCAGGCGGCGCGAGCCCATCCGCCCGATGGCGCCGGGGTCGGGGCCCCCGTGCCCGCTCACCAGGTAGAAGCAGGCGCCTCGCAGCTCCGACGAGGTCACCTTGTAATTGGCCAGCGCCTTGCCGAAAAGCGGTTGGCGCCCGCTTTTCCCCACGGGGGTGGATGAGGCCTTCGCCTTTGCCCGCGAGGGCGGCAAGGTGTATTCGACACCGAGGAGCAAGCTGTTGTTCTTCCCGAATTTCCCCTTGTTGAGCCGGATGAACTCTTTTCGGTAAGCCGCGCCGGGGCGGTCGAGACGTTGGAGGAACGAGGTGATGCCCTCGCCCGGTTTCGGGGAGGCTTTCTCTTGCGCGTTTAAGGGGCTGGCGACCAGGAAGGCGATCAGCAAGCCAAGGAAAAGTAGGATATCGTCTCTTCGGTTCATCTGATTTCACGATTGGATAACGCGAAGATACGATTTTTTTGGCGAGAATCCTTATTTCTCTCCGGCTACGCGCTCGTAAATCGCCCGGGTGAGCCGGATGTCGTACGACGCGTCGTGCAGCTTCTCCGCCTCGATGGGGATGCCCAGGGCCTTCGCCACGGTCTCCTGCTTGAAATCGGGCATCTCGTGCCGCTGGCGCATCAGGTGTCGCGTGGCCAGCACCATCACGTCGATGGAGTTCACCCAGAACCACGAGTAGAAATAATTGTCGCCGTTCTGCACGAAGAACGCCTTCAGGAACTGGTTGTCGAACGAGGCGTTGTTGTACCCCACGAGGAAGAACTTGTCTTGCCGGTCGTACTTGTCCACGTATTTAGAGAGCATCGCCACGAACCGCTCGTACACCTCGCGCATGGGCGGATAGGCTTGTATTTGCTCGCGGGTGACGCGGCAGACGCGCAAGGCCTCCTCGTCGATCTCGCATTGGGGATTGGGGCATACGTTGAGGTTGAAGCTCTCGCGTGTCTCGCCATCGATCACTACTTCTCCGCTGATTTGGTGGATCCCGTTCCGCCAAAACTTGATGCCCGTCGTCTCTAAATCGTAAAATAGTAATTTCATCGCCGCTTCGTTTTCGGATTTCTCTGCGCGAAAATACGATTTTTCTTCTTTTATGGGCGGATATACTATTTCCTTTCGAGTGGAATTTTATTTTCCTCTGGAAGGGATTTATTTATGAGCGATTCCCAACTTTTTCCAGAATTATTCCGTTTCTTCGCGAGACGAAGGAAATAAGGAAGGAGTAAGCGTATGAAACTATTGGTAATAGAGGACGAGCCCTCGTTGCGGGAGTTGATAGAGCGCTCGCTGGAGAAAGAGCGCTACGTGGTGGAGGTGGCGGATTCGTATGCCGCGGGCATCCGGAAGTTGGAGGATTATGATTACGATTGCATCCTGCTGGACATCATGCTGCCGGATGGCGACGGCCTCTCCTTGCTGGGGAGAATCAAGGAGATGGGGAAGCGGGAGTGCGTGATTATCATCTCCGCCAAGGACTCGCTGGAGGACAAGGTGGCGGGGCTGGACCTGGGCGCGGATGATTACCTGGCGAAGCCTTTCCATATCGCCGAGCTGAGCGCCCGCGTGAAGAGCGTCGTCCGGAGGCATCATTACCGGGGCGATGCCCGTGTGGAAGCGGGCAACGTGCGGATTCACGTGGACAAGCGCCAGGTGGAGGTAGGGGGAAACCCCTTGGAACTGAATAAGAAAGAGTATGACATCCTGCTCTATTTCGCGAACCGCCCCGGGCGTTTGGTGGATAAGGCCGCCCTCGCGGAGTCGGTGTGGGGCGATCATATCGACCAGGTGGATAATTTCGATTTCGTGTACGCGCAAATCAAGAACCTGCGGAAGAAACTCAAGGCGAGCGGCGCCAGCGTGGAACTCAAGGCGGTTTACAAGTTCGGATACAAATTGGTTGTCGAATAAAAAACGGGTGTCGCGGGATGAGGCTGATCTATCGTGTCTTGATGGGATTGTCGGTGGTCTTGATGGTGGTGCTGGCTGTTTGGGCCTTTTTGTTCTATCTGGCCGTGGCCGACGAGATCAACGACGAGCTGGACGATTCGTTGGAGGAATATGCCGAGATGATAATCACCCGTTCGCTATCGGGCGAGGAACTACCGGTGGCGGACAATGGCATGGGGAATCGCTACCGTTTGTCGGAGCTGGATCCGCGCTTCGCGGAGGAATGGGGCATGGGCGAGGAATACTACTACACGGAGGATGAGGAGCGGGTGCTGTCGATGGTCTTCCGGGACCGCGACGACCGTTATTTCGAGCTGGTCGTATCCACGCCGACCGTGGAGGGGGACGATTTGCGCGAGGCGGTGTGGCATTGGAGCGTGTTCCTGTACTTTTTCTTGCTCTTGAGCGTGGTGGTGGTTACCGCCTGGGTCTTTTACCGCAACATGAAGCCGTTGTACGTCTTGCTGGATTGGCTGGACGCTTACCGGATAGGGCGGCCTAACGAGCCCTTGCGCAACGAGACGCGCGTCGCGGAGTTTCGGAAACTGAACGAGGCCGCCTTGCGCAACGCGGAGCGGAGCGAGCGGATGTACGAGCGGCAGAAGCGCTTCATCGGCAACGCCTCGCACGAGATACAGACGCCCTTGGCGATCTGCCGGAACCGGATCGAGAACTTGATGGAGGACGATTCGCTGGGCGAGAGCCAATTGGAGGAATTGTACAAGACGCATAAGACGCTGGAGTATATCACGAAGCTGAATAAAACGCTGTTGTTGCTGACCAAGATCGATAATGGGCAATTTATCGACGTGACGGAGGTGGACTTGAACGATTTGCTGGGGCGATACTTGGAGGATTTCAAGGAGGTGTACGCCTATCGGCGGATCGAGGTGGAGACGCGCGTGGAGGGAACGACGAGGGTGACCATGAACGAGTCGCTGGCCGCGTCGCTTTTCTCCAATTTGCTGAAGAACGCTTTCACGCACAATGTCGACCAGGGGCGGATATCCATTTGGCTGGGGCACGGACGTTTCGAGATCCGGAATACCGGCGAGGAGGGCGCCTTGGACAAGGAGCGCGTTTTCGAGCGTTTTTACCAAGGGCGTAAGAAAGAGGGCTCTACCGGATTGGGATTGGCCATCGCGCGCGCCATCTGCGTGGAGCGGGGGTTCGACTTGTCGTATGAATACGCGGGGGACATGCATGTGTTCCGAATTAATTTCCGGAAAGCCTGATATTTCAAGAAATTTTCAATTTCGCGTCCGAACTTCGCGTCCGAAGTAATTGATTGAATGTTTAACACGTAAAAAAGGAAAAGGATTATGAGACGATTATTCATGTTATGGGTATGTATGTGCGCGCTGGGCGCGACAACGGTGTGGGCGGATAGCGATAAGCCGATTCAATACAAGGATTTGCCCGTAGCGGCCCAACGGTTCGTGGAGCGGCATTTCCCCGGGCGGAAAATAGCCTTGGCGAGGATGGACGCCGGTTTCTTTGATAAAAGCTACGACGTGATTTTCGTGAATGGCGATAAGATAGAGTTCGACAAGAAAGGGGATTGGAAAGAGATGAGAAGCGCGCGTGGCGGCGTGGTGCCGGCCTCGGCCGTCCCGGCGGCGATCAATACACGCGTCACCCGGGATTATCCGGGTATTTACATCATGGAAATAGAGCGTGACAAGAACGAGTACGAGGTGAAGCTCTCGAACGGGCGGGATTTGACCTTCGACAAGCGTTTCCGCCTGATTGATATGGATTGACCTCTTGCCCCGCCCTTATCTCGGCGCTTTCCGGTAGAGGTAGACGGCGATGAAGGAATAAAGGATGTTCGGGATCCAGGCCGCCACGGCGGGGCTCACGTTGCCGTTGATCGCGAATGTGGAGGTGATGGTCATGAACAGGATATAGGAAAAGCTCAGCGCCAGCCCAATACCGATGTTCAGCCCCATGCCTCCCTTTATCTTCCGGGAGGAGAGCGATACGCCGATGGCCGTCAGGATAAACGCCGCCATGATGGTGGCGAATCGTTTGTGATATTCTATCTGGAAGGTCTGTATATTGCCTACGCCCCGTCGTTTCTGCCGTTCGATGTAGGTGGCCAGCTCGGGGGTGGTCATCGTCTCGCAATCGTTCACCGATATCAGGAAATCGGAGGGGACGATGGTCAGGGTCGTATCCTTGCGGGAGCCGTTCGTGATATGCTCGCGCATGCCCTCGAAGTCGCGGATCATGTAGTCGATCACGGTCCATTGATAGAGCGAGTCGTATTTGATGGACTTGGCGGTGAGGCGCGATACCAGTTTCTTTTCCTCGAAATGTTCCAGCGAGAACCGATAGCCCATGTTCGACCGGGCGTCGTAGCTATCGAAGTAGGCGATGACACCCGGCTCGATCTCCAGCTGGGCGTTTCGCACGTAGTCCACTTTCTTGTTGCGGATGTATTTGTTCTGGAAGTCGATACGCGTCTTGTTGGCGGGCGGGATGATGTAGGCGTTCAATACGAACGTGACCGCCGCGATGATAGCCGCCGACAACGCGTAGGGAAGCATCAGCCGCCGGAAACTCATCCCGCTGGAGAGCATCGCGATAATCTCCGACCGGTCCGCCAGCTTGGAGGTGAAGAAGATCACGGCGATGAAGGTGAACAGCGGGCTGAACAGGTTGGCGAAATAGGGGATGAAGTTCATGTAATAATCCACGATAATCGCTTTCAAGGGCACGTCGGGATTCAGGAACTTATCGATTTTCTCGTTGATGTCGAACACCACGGAGATGGAGATAATCAAGGCGATCGCGAAGACGTACGTCCCCAGGAACTGCTTGATGATGTACCAATCGATTCGTTTTAACTTGAGCTTCATCTAATAAATTACGAATTGTCAATTGTCAATTATCAATTATCAATTATCAATGAGAACCGCCCCGCTTAAAGCCTATTCGCCATTTGGCGGACCATGCCGCTTTTCCACGCCGGAAAATCGCCGGCAAGAATCTGTGCCCGCGCCTCTTTTACCAGCCACAGGTAGAAGGCCAGGTTGTGGATGGAGGCGATTTGCAATCCCAACATCTCTTTCGCCTTGATCAAGTGGTGCAGATAGGCCTTGCTATATAAGGTATCCACGTACGAATGCCCGTCCGGGTCGATGGGCGAGAAATCGTTTTCCCATTTCTTGTTGCGCATATTAATCGTGCCGAAGCGGGTGAACAGCTGCCCGTTGCGCCCGTTGCGCGTGGGCATGATGCAATCGAACATATCCACGCCCCGCTCGATCGCCTCCAGCAGGTTGATCGGCGTGCCGACTCCCATCAGATAGCGGGGCTTGTCCTTGGGCAGGATCTCGTTCACCACCTCGATCATCTCGTACATCTTCTCGGTCGGCTCGCCCACGGCCAATCCACCGATGGCGTTGCCGTCGGCCTCCTTGGAGGCCACGTTCTCCGCCGCCCGTTTCCGCAAGTCGGTGTAGACGCAACCTTGTACGATGGGGAACAGGCTTTGCCGGTATCCATAAAGCGGCTCGGTGCTGTTGAAGCGCGCCAGGCAGCGATCCAGCCACCGTTCGGTCAGCCCCAACGATTGCTTGGCGTAGTCGTAATCCGCGTCGCCCGGGCAACATTCGTCGAAGGCCATGATGATATCCGCGCCGATGGAGCGCTCGATGTCCATCACCTTTTCCGGCGTGAACAGATGCTTGGAGCCGTCGATATGCGAGCGGAACTCCGCGCCTCGCTCGTGCAGCTTGCGGTTGTCGGAAAGGGAGAACACTTGGAAGCCTCCGCTATCCGTCAAGATCGGCCGGTCCCACCCGTTGAACTTATGCAGCCCTCCGGCCTCCTCCAATATCCTCGTCCCGGGACGGAGATACAGATGGTAGGTATTGCTCAGGATAATTTGCGCCTTCGTGTCTTCCCGCAACTCGGTCATGTGTACGCCCTTTACAGTCCCTTGCGTACCGACCGGCATAAAGATGGGCGTCTCGATCGTCCCGTGATCGGTCGTGATCAAGCCCGCCCTCGCGTTTGTCCGTGTGTCGGTATGTTGTAGCTCAAATGTCATGTCGCTAATTTTGCGGCAAAGGTAGTATTTTTCTCTTAGAATCCGAAGTCATCGATTTCTACCTTTTTCACCTCTTCCTCTTTGGGCTTCTCCACGAATTTGTGTACCTCGTTGGCTTTGACGATGATGGCCCGTTCCGGACGTACCGGGCAGATGGACTCGCATCCGCCGCATCCGATGCACAGATCCGGATTGACCCGCGGGATCGTCAGCGTGCCTTCGTAGGGCACCATGTGCACCGCTTGCGTGGGGCAATGCTCCGAGCAGGCGCCGCAATCCGTCCCTTCCGTCTTGACGATGCAGCGATCGATGAAGAAGGTGGCGATGCCAACCTGGGTAGTCGCCTTCTCCTCTTTCGTCAGAGGCATGATGGCATGGGTGGGGCAAATCTCCGAGCAGACCGTGCATTCGTAATTGCAATAGCTGTCGATATAGGCCACGCGCGGTTTCAGCATGTAGTCGAGCCCGTATTCCAGCCCGGTGGGACGTAATACGTGGCTGGGGCATTGGGTGACGCATATCTGGCAACCGGTGCAAATATCCTTGAAGCGTTCGATGCTGATAGCGCCCGGCGGAACGATGGGAGGCCATTTCTCGTGCCCCTTCCGTCGGCGAAGGCGCATCTGTTTCCCATGCCCGGCGGGGTCGCCTACTTCATGGGCGATAGCCGATACGATCGGGAGCGAGGAGGCCACGGTGGCGCCGGTCGCCAAGAAGGTACGACGGCTTTCCGAGATGGGCGCTCGCGCGGAGGCTTCCTTTCTCGTCTCGGGCTCGCTCGCGGGGGCGGTTCGCTCCGTCGCTTTACGGAAAGGCGGGTTGAAGCGATAACGCAATCCTCCCTTCGGGCACGAGGAGACGCAATTGAAGCAATCCACGCATCGGGAGGTGTCGACGGTCAGGCCGCGGCTATCGATGGCCTCCGCCTTGCAGGCGCGCTCGCAGCTTCCGCACCGGGTGCAAGCGTCGCGGTCGAACGAGATCCGGAAGAGCGAGTAGCGCGATACGAGGCTCAATAACGCGCCTATCGGGCAAAGCGTATTGCAGAACAGGCGCCCACGGAAAATCACCATGACGATGAACAGGCCGAGCGCCACGAGCCCCGACACGACGCCGAACAGCGTCACGTTGCTGATGGTTACTTGGTAAAGCGTATAATTGTCCATCCGGGCCAGCCCTTCGGCCAGCAGGTTGTTGAGCCACATCACGACCGGACGGAACAGGTTGTTCGCGATCCGCCCGAAATTGCTATAAGGGTCTAACAACGTACACAGCTCCACGACGCCGAAAATCGCCAACAAGAAGGTCAGTCCGAGGATGGAATATCGCAATACGTTGAGCGGTTTATGATAATGGAATCTTCTGGTGCCGTCTTTCTTCTTCTTGCCGATACAAAACAAGCGGTTGATGATGTCTTGCAATACGCCCGCCGGACAGATTGCCGAACAATAAATCCGTCCGAACAGTAACGCCAGCGCGAATTGGAACACCAATATGCCCGCCATTCCACCCAATAAAGCCGGCATGATTTGTAAATGAAGCAACTTGCTCGTCTGATCCGGCAACACGCCCGCGAAATCGACAAAGAAGAGAAGTATGGGTACGAAAAGAAGGATCGCGAGCGTCACTCGCAATCCTTTCCAATAATTAGGTCGTTTCATGTTACCTTATATCTTAATCCGTTTAATCGATATCGAATCCAATTGAGTCGTCCCCAAATGGAGCGCCTCGCCCTTGCCGATATGGGCGGCGGCCGCTAAATCCAACTGTTTCACTTGGTTGAACAACCGTAGGGAAGCCGTATCCACCGCTACGATATTGGGCGATACGATCATTGATTTCAGCGTCGCGACATCCGACGCGCTTCGCCCTTGCGGCCCGTTTTGGAACATGATGCGATAGGCGTCCACGATGTTCAACACCGGTCGTTTCTGCCAGGTGCAGATATCGGCGATGCATTGCTGCAGGTCGTTCTGGTGGAAGAAGCGGCGATCCCATACGATTCCCATGTAGTTCTTCATGGCGCAAGTCAGCTTGGCGCCGCCATGGTTCTTCAGGACGGGCACGTTGAACCAGACGTCCGCCTCGATCAAAGCCTCGTGGATCTTGGCGCTTTTCAGGTTGACGCCATTCGGGATGGACACTTCCTTGAAATACTTCTCGTCGTTCGCGGGCATGATGATGCCTCCGGCCTCGCGCACCGCCTCGGCGATGCCGCTCGTTTGGTAACATTTCTGCCAGTTATCGCACGTGTGATCGAATACGGTGACCTTGGAAGCGCCGGCCTCCAGGCATTTCTTGACCAAGGCCTTGACCAGTTTCGGGTTGGTGTTTCCCGCCATTTCCGGCGTGCGATCCCAGCCGATGTTCGGCTTGATTACGACCTTTTGGCCTTTCCTCACGTAATTACCGATGCCGCCTAAAGCCTCCAGTGCCTTATCCAGCATTACTTCCGGCTCTCCGCCCATCACCGCTACCATATCGGGCGCTTGTTCTACCTCCACGGTATTCGATGCCAATGCCGCTCGCAGTTTATCGAAGTTCAAGGATAAAGCCGCTCCCGCGATCACGCTGGTCTTCAAAAAATCTCGACGTTTCATAAGTTGTATATATAATAATGAGTTCGCAATCTTTGTTCTTCTCGCTTCCTGTTCAATCCCCGCGGTTATTTATCAACGATCGCGACAAATTTAAGGAAAAAACTTATGATTGAAAGTGAATCTATGAAAAATGATGCCTGCCAAATGAAAAAAACACTATATTTGTTTCTCAAAGAGAAACGAGTACGAGGATTAGCGTATGGAACGGTATTTAATTATAAAGACAAGAGACGAGCTATTGCGTATTAAGATCGGGCAAATTCTTTATTTTGAGGCGGATCGGAATTATACGAAGTTATTATTGTCGAACGGCATCCAGTTCACTTTCGCCATCAACATCGGAAAGATCGAGGAGATATTGGGGCGGCAAGTTGCGGGGTGCAACAAAATATTGATGCGCGTGGGGAAGAGCCATATCATCAACAAGAATCATATTTTGCAGATTAATTTGCCGAAGCAACGCTTGTTGCTGCTGACGGAGGAAGGGAAGCCCAAGGAATTGGTGATTTCCAAGGATCCATTGAAAGTGTTGAAGGACTCTTTGGAGAAAGAGATGGAAATGGCGGAAGGAGGAGACGAGATAAAATGATTATAAAGATAGGGAAGGCGGAGGATAACGATTTTATCGTGCGCGATCCTTCCGTGAGCCGTCATCACGCCCGGTTGACGCGGGATGATGAGGGGCATCTGGTATTGGAGGACTTGAATTCGACGAATGGGACGTTCGTGAATGGGAGCCAGATCGTCAAGAAACGGGTTTCCTTGACGGATACGGTGTCGCTGGGGGAATGCCGCCCGATCGATCTATCGGAAGTGCTGAGGTATAATAACGATTATAGCGAGGAGTTTGCCGCGTTGAAAAACGTGTATGAGAATTATACGCGGGCGAAAATCCGGATTCAATCGTCCAATCAGTTCAAGACGAGGCTTTTGCAATCCTTGCCTTTTGCCTTGCCCGGGATAATTGGCGTGTTGGTCGGATTCATGGGAAAGGGAAGCCCGGAATGGTTCGGGATTAGTCTGTTCTTGGCGATTTGCGCGCCTACGGTGGGGATTTACTTGGGCGCACGGCAATCCGCTAAGATCCCGCGGCAATTGCAGGAATTGGCCAATCAGTTCAAGATCGATTATGTATGCCCGAAGTGCGGGACTTTTTTAGGCGATATTCCATGGGAATCCTTGCGGAACCGGAAGCATTGTCCGGTATCGTCTTGCCAAGCTAAGTGGGTCAAGGAGTGAGTTTTCCCTTTTTCGTATCAGGAAACAATCCCTTTCGTACATGAATCCCAAATGTTTGATTATAGGGAAGAACGCCCTGCTTGTAGGTCGGGCGCTTTTCCTATCTTTGTCCGTGGAAATAATAATGTTTTAGGGAAAAATTATGCAAGAGGAGGATTACACATTCGTGACACTGGATGGCGAGGACGCTTTGCCCGCGGATGCCGTCGTGATAGACGTCGAAGAGGGCGCGAGTGTCGATTTGGGCGCGGACGTGGTCGTTGCCGAGGATGATTTGTCGCTGGCCGATCACGCGGATTTTATTACTTTGGCGGATGATACGGTGATGCTTTCGGATACGGATACATTGGATCTGTACTCGATGGATATGGATGAGGTGGATATCTCATTTACGTTATGATCGCCATAAAGTGCCCACATTGCCATGTCGGTTTAAAGGTAGACGAGGGGAAAATTCCCCTCGGCATTACCTCTTTTAAATGTCCGAAGTGTAAGGAGCCGATTCCTGTATCCCTATTATCCGGAAAACCGGACCGTCCAGAGACCGAGGCCGATACCGTCCTTGTCGCCCCGGTGAGGGCGGGGATGGGACGGTTGACGGTTCTGCCGGATGCCGATACGCCCGAGCAGACGTTCGCCCTTCACGAGGGCACGTTCCTTATCGGGCGAAAGTCGAACGCTTCCCAAGCGACTTTGCCGATCGTGACGGGCGATCGGACCATGAGCCGCGAGCACGCGCTCATCACGGTGGAAAAAAATCAAAGAGGAGGATACAAACATTTGCTATCCGACAATAATAGTAAAAATCATACGTTATATAATAGCAATTACTTAGAGAAAGGCGAGATTGTCGTCCTGAAAGATAATGACGAGATTATCATGGGGCGGACGGTTATTCGCTTTAATGAATAAAACTCATATTGCTATGTATATAACGATAGGTAAACCATACGCTGTCTCTGAGAAGGGAAGACGTTCGAATAACGAGGATGCCGTTTATCCTCTTCCCGAGCGGGTTCACGCCGATCAAAAATTGTTTTTGGTGTGCGATGGTGTTGGCGGCGCGGAGAAAGGTGAGGTTGCCAGCGCGCTCGCGTGTGAGTCTATACATACTTTTTTCTCTTCTTTCCTGGAGGGCGACCCGACTCCCGATTTCATACAACGGGCCATTCAGTATACGGAGGCTCGTTTCAATGCCTATATCGACGAGCATCCGGAAGCGATGGGGATGGCGACAACCTTGACGCTGGCTTATATCGCTTCCTCGGGTATTGTCTGGGCCCACGCGGGCGATAGCCGTTTGTATCATTTGCGGGAGGGAGAGATCCTGCGCCGTACGGAGGATCATTCCTTGGTAAACTTATGGGTGCGATTGGGAAAAATATCGCCGGAGGAAGTCGCGACGCATCCCGTGCGTAATGTGATCACCCGTGCGATTCAAGGCGGGCACGAGCCGATAGAGGCGGATGTGGAAGTGCTGACAGACATCCAGGCGGGCGATTTTATATTCCTTTGTACGGATGGCGTGTTGGAGAGCATGGACGACGCGGCGATCGCCGAGGCGTTCCGCCGCTCCTCTGTCGTCGAGATAAAGGACGCGATCATGGAAGCGTGCGTGGATAAGACGCGCGACAACTTCTCTTTTTATATTATTCCTATCCAAAAAGTCAGGATGGAGACAAGTCTGAAGCAAAATATTCTCTCTTTTCTTTATTCTTTTGTATAAATAACGTACTTTTGGCAGATTAATGGAATCGGAATTCTTTAGTTATGAATCTGCCAAACGGATATCTTCTTCAAAATGGGAAATATAGGCTTACCCATGTAGTGGGGCAAGGCGGTTTTGGCATCACTTATAGGGGCGTCTGGTACACGGAGGTCAGAGGCTCGTTGGGTACGGTGAAAACGGAGGTGCCCATTTGTGTCAAGGAATATTTCTTCAAGGATTATTGTTATCGGGAGCCGGGTTCGCAAGCCGTAAAGGTACATTCCGAGACGGGCAGAGCATTGTTTGATAAGTTCAAGGAGAAATTGATCAAGGAGGCGAAGATCCTCTCGGAGGTTCATCATCCGCATATCGTGAATGTGTTGGAGGTTTTCGAGGAGAACAACACGGCTTATATCGCTATGGAATATATCGCCGGTTCTTCCTTGAAAGCGATACTGGAGAGAGACGGGATATTGCCGGAAGCCAGGGTCTTGAAGTATGTACGTCAAATCGGGGAGGCGCTGTGTTTTGTCCACGAGAAAAGTATCTTGCATTTAGATATTAAGCCAAGCAACATCTTGATCGACCAGAAGGGGAATGCCTATTTGATTGATTTTGGCGTCAGCAAGCGCTATGATATAGGAGAGGAGGAGACCAGCACGACGATGCTCACGCTTTCCAAGGGATTCGCGGCGATCGAGCAGTATGATAGCGAGGGCATATCCGTGTTCTCGCCCCATCCGGATGTTTATTCCTTGGGCGCGACCATGTATAATTTGCTTACCGGAACGATCCCGACCGAATCGATTTTGCGGGCGACTCGTCCCCTCAAGAAACCGACGGACATTAATCCCGCTATTAGCGCGACGACCGAGGTGGTTATCTTAAGGGCGATGCAAGTGGTTCCGGAGGACCGTTTCGCGACGGTCGCGGAGATGTTGGCGGCTTTGGATTTCTCGGGCGCGGAACCGGAAACCGCTCCCGAGGTGCCCGTTCCTTCCTCGGCGGACGCGTCGGAAAGCGAGGAGGAAACGACACTTATTACATCCCAAAAGGCGGAACGAAACGCGGAGCCGGAACCGGATGAGGTGACGATTGTGAGCGCTACGCCGGGGAAGAAGGGCTTGCTTCCGGAAAAAGAGGATATGCGGGAACGGAAAAAACGTAAAAATTGGGTCGTTCCGGCAGGAATCATTATATTTGTTCTCGTTGGCTCGGCCGTGGCATGGCTGGCGCGTGACGGCTCGGAGGTGAACGCGGAAAGATTGAGCTTGCCTTTGATCGCGGAGTTGGATAGCGCCATCCAGCGGGAGGAGGTGGAATTGACGAGAGCGACGATTATCGATCTTTCGACCGTCAGGGTAGAATCCTTGGCCGGGAGCGGGAGGACGGAGTCGGTGGACACGCCGCCATCGGTTGTCGCCGAGCGGGAACGTGTTTCATCGGAGGAATCGTCCGACGTGGATAAGAGGGCTGACGACGTGGAGGAGATGTACGCGGCTCGCCTCGCCTCGGGCAAGCGGAAGATGGAGGCGGGGGATTTTACCGGCGCTAAAAAGGATTTATCCGCCGCGCGCGACGCGAAGCTGACCGAGGAGGTTGTTCGCTTATTGATCGCGTGTGACGAGGGAGCCGAGGAGAAACGCGTCGCGGATAAGAAAGCCCAATATGAGGAGAAGATGGCTTTCGGACCGTATAAGATTGTCCGGAAGAAGTCGAACAACCGATACGGGGCGATCGACGCGCGCGGAGAGGAACGTATCCCGTGCAAATATTTGAGCGTGGGACTCGCGGATAATGGCCGGGCGTTCGAGCGGGAAGATAATTTGTATGATATCTATAACTCGGAAGGAGCGTTGATTAGTGAAGGACGTACTTATTATTGACAGGAGAATGAGAAGACAAGCGAATAAGAGGAGAATTTGGATATGGCTGATGTGTGTCTTGCTCCCTTTGGGAGTGATGGCGCAGCGGCGCGCCGAGTACAATCGCAAAGGCGATGAGGCCATGAAGCGTTTGGACTATAGCGACGCGAAGATGTGGTACGAGGAGGGCGTCGCCCTTTGTGATACATATAGTATCCGGCAATTGACCCAAATATGGCTGACGGTGGAGCAGATGCGTCCCTCTATGCGCAGCTTGATGAACAAGTGCTTGAATTGCTTGACCGTCCAGGCGACGGAGGACGACCCCGACGCCATTGAGCGGCTGATCCTGTATTATACGGAAGGAATAGGGACTCCCAAGAGCGAGGAGCTTGCCTCTTATTGGAAAGAATATCAAGAGCGTTTGCGTACGCCGGTGGAGCCGGTTTATCCGGTGGCGGATTCCACGCCGCTCTCGTCTCCTGGGCGGCGGATGCGGTTTTTCGTGGGTTATACTTACTCGGTCGAGTCTCCTTACGGCGTCTCGGTGGGAGGTGTGGGACAACGCTTTGGCTGGTACGTCCGTTTCAAGACCAATATGTCGTTCATGAATTATACGGGCGAGTGTAACGATCGAGGGGAAATCATTGATTTCTCGAACGCGGAGGATGAGTCGTATGAGCCGGATGCCCGTCAATCCTCCAAGACCAATAGTTTCGCCGGTTCGGTGGGCCTGATCGTGAAATGCTGCCCGTGGCTGTATGCGTCTGTTGGGCTGGGATATGGAAAGAGGACGTTGTTGCACGCGTTCACGACGCATGCGTACGAGAACTATGCGGATACCCGTTCGATTTGGTGTAAGAACATGGATTCTTCTTATCAGGGCGTGATGGCCGAGGTGGACGCGATGGTGAGGCTGGGCGATATGTTCTTCGTTTCCGTGGGATGCAATACGTTGAACTTTAAATATATGGATTTGAACGCGGGTGTGGGCGTGTTCTTTTAAATTCGGATATCTATGAAATATATATATGTATATATCGTGTGTTTGTTTCTTGCCGGATGGGGCGTGGGATGCGTGGAAGATCCTGTCATAGAGGGCGGGCTTCGCAATGCCCAAGAGCCTTCGGTGCGGACGGTCGAGATCCTGAAATCTACGGCGAGCAGCGTGACCGTATCGGGCGAGGTGACCCGGGAGAATGGAGCGCCGGTGACGGAAGCGGGATTCTGCTGGGGGCACGAGTCGGACTTCCCGTTTAGGGAGGACGCTCGGAAGGCGGTATCGGAAGGCAAGAAGACGTATGAGACCACGATTGAGAATTTGGTGAACGACGTGGAGTATTATGTGCGTGCCTACGCGATCAACGCGGTGGATACGGCTTATGGCGAGGTGCTCTCATTCCGGACCAAGGATGGGCTGGGAAGCGTCCGGACCTCGACGCCGGTCGATGTGCGCTCGTCGTCCGCTCGGTGTGGCGGGGTGATTACGGCACCCGGCGAGGCGGAGGTGGAGCTGAGAGGGGTTTATTTGATGGCCGGACCGGAGCCGTCCGCGGCGGATTCGTTGATTGAATGCGAGATGGAGGCGGATTCGTTTTATTGTGATATAACGGGGCTGAAACCGGAAACAACTTATTATGTCCGGGCTTTCGCCAAGAATAAATATGGAGAATACAATGGGGCGAAAGTGGAGATGTTCCGGACGACGAATGGTTTCCCGGTATTGGATAACGAGTCGTTCGCGTTGGTGAAGGCGGATTATACCTTCGCGGAATTCTCTTTGGTCGTGACCGACGAAGGCGACGCTCCGGTGACGGCGTGTGGATTCTGCTTCGGCGAGCAAGCGTCGCCTACGATCGAGAACGCGGATACGATTGTTTGCGGTTCGGGCGCCGGTACTTTTACGGGGCGGATCGAGAAGATGCAGCAACAGAAGGGATATTATGTGCGCGCCTATGCGACAAACGCGTATGGAACGGTCTATAGCGAGGGCGAGGGCATTCATACGGTCTTGGAGAGCGAGTTGCCGACGGTGGCTATCGGCGAGGTGACCGATATCCGTTCCGGCACGGCGCGCGTCACGGGCGAGGTGTTGGCCGAGGGCGTCTCTCCGGTGTCCGAGTCGGGTGTCTGCTGGGGCACGGACGCGAATCCAACGCTCAATGCCTGCGAGGGCTTCCTGGCCTTGTCGTCCGGCAAGGGACCGATAGAGGGAATTATCGATGGCTTGCGAGGTGGGGAGACCTATTACGTGCGGATTTACGCCCGGAACGAGGCGGGTGTCACGTATGGCGAGAGTGTCTCCTTCCAGACTTCCGCGATTTTTGGAAAATCGATTTCGTTTGAAGGCTCTTCCTTGATTCCCGGCTCCGCCGCGTTTTGCGTGATGATGGGAAGTTCCGGATTCCTCTTGGGCGGCGATACCGGTTCGGAATATACGGATGAGTTCTGGCGATACCGGAAGGAGGATGGTTGGAAATCCTTGAAACCCCAGCCGGAGCGATTGTCCGGACAGGCTGGTTTCAGTATCGGTTTTGGCGTATGGGCTTTCGGCGGAGAGGACAAGACGGGTAAGACGTGCGATAGCCTGTATGTTTACTCGACGTTGGATAACTCGTGGAGTCCGGTGCTGGACGACTGGCAGAGTCGTCCGAAAGGTATGTATCGGGCCGCTTGCTGCGTGTTGGACGACCAGGCGTTCCTGATGGGTGGTCGCCGGGGAAACGAGGAAATCGACGAGGTCTGGATGTACGACCCGAGAGCGCTGGCTTGGAGCCGGAAGGCGAATTTCCCGGAGAAGCAGTACGGAGGGGTGGCCGTCGTGCTGAACGACCGGATTTACGCGGGATTGGGAATCGTAGGGCGGAATAATCCGTCCTTGAAATACACGTCGCGGCTTTGGTCGACCGACGCGAGCGCGGAAGCGTGGGAGGAGGAGACGCCATTCCCCGGCGAGAGTTTGCAGGCGGGTGTCGCTTATGGCAATCGATTGTACGGTGTGGATAGCTCGGGGTACGTTTGGTGTTACGACGCCGCTTCCAAGGCGTGGACCCGGAAATCCCAGTTGCCTGACTCGAACCGTACGGTGCATTGCATGTATGTCCTGGACGACCTTATATATATAGGATTAGGAAGTTCTTCGGATTCATTAATCACATACGACCCTTCGTGGGATAATTGAAACAGATGAATAGGGCGGAGATATTAGCGCGAATACAAGCCAACGTGGAGCGATTGTCGGCTCCGGATTTGCCGGAATATAAATACATTCCGTTGCACCAGAAGCCTTCTCCCTCGGTCGAGACGTTGGCCGAGGTCATGCGGTTGTTGCGCACGGTGTTGTTTCCCGGCTTTTTCGGGGCGGAGCAGGAGGCGCGGTTGGGCTCGATCCAATATTATACGGGAGTCTACTTAGAGCGGATCTACGACCTGTTGCAGGAGCAAATCTACAATGGGCTTTGCTTTGAGGCGGCGGATAGTTGTAGCGATCCGAGGGAACGCTCGTCGGAGGTCGCGATTGACTTCATCAATCGGATTTCCCACGTTAAATATTTGTTGTCTACCGATGTGAAGGCCATCTTGGATGGCGATCCAGCCGCGAAGAGCGTGAGCGAGATTATCTTCTGTTATCCCGCGATTCACGCGCTCTTGCACCAGCGGGTCGCCCATGAGTTGTTCAAGTTGCGTGTGCCGGTGATTCCCCGCATCATCACGGAGATGGCCCATTCCCGAACGGGAATCGATATCCATCCCGGGGCGGAGATCGGGGCGTATTTCAGCATCGACCATGGAACCGGGGTCGTGGTGGGACAGACGGCCATTATCGGCAATCATGTCCGATTGTATCAAGGCGTGACGTTGGGCGCCAAGAATTTTACCTTGGACGAGGAGGGGCTTCCGATGGACGTGCCCCGTCATCCCATCATCGAGGACGACGTGACGATCTATTCCAACGCGTCGGTCTTGGGCCGCGTCACCATCGGGAAAGGTTCTGTCATAGGAGGGAATATCTGGCTGACGCATAGCGTTCCGCCTTATTCCAAGATTACGCAAACCCGTGCGGTCGAGGATAAATAGCATAAGTATTAATCGGAAAAAGCGTGTTTATATGAGAAAGTTAAAGAGTTTATGGCTCATCGCTGCGATCCTGTTATGGAGCGGTTGCTCGATGTCGGCGAAGCCGGAACGGCCCAATTCGGCGGGCGAGGTAGCGGAAGTGGAGGAGGATCCGGCGGGCGAGGTGGTCGCGCTGAACAAAGCGGACTTCCTGCGCAAGGTGTTTGATTACGAGAAGAGCCCGACGAAATGGGTTTACGAGGGCGACAAACCGTGTATCATCGATTTCTACGCGGATTGGTGTGGCCCTTGCAAAAAGGTCGCTCCCATCTTGCGAGAGCTGGCGAGCCAGTATAAGGGCAAGATCGTGGTGTATAAGATAAACGTGGATCAGGAGCAGGAGTTGGCCGCCGTTTTCGGCATACGCAGCATCCCGACTTTCCTCTTTGTACCGAAAGAGGGGCAACCGCGCTTGTCGATGGGCGCCCTTCCGCGGGAGGAGTTCGTGAATCAGATTGATGCTTTCTTGCTGAAATAAAGCGTCGCTTCCGCCTTCGGAGGCGATCTCAGTTTCCTTCGGAGGAAATTTTAGTTTCTTTCGGAGGAAACTCTAGTTTCTTTCGGAGGAAACTTAGGTTCCCTTCGAAGGAAAACGGCGCTTTATCCGCCGAGAGCTTCGATGCCTTTGTTGTCACGTGGAAGAAAGACGACAAAGTATCAAGACGTCAAGCAAGTTCGTTGGAAAATTATTCGGGAATTTTGGATGGAGTATCCAAATAATTTTTTTACCTTTGCACGCTGTAAGGATAAAGACTCTATTAGAATCTTCGTTTTTGTTCGTGATGCTAGTTCAGAAAGGGAAGACACATAGCAGGAGTTGGCTTAAATTTCGTATAATTTAAAAAGAACAGATTAGAAAATGTCTAGAGTTTGTCAAATTACTGGAAAGAGAGCGATGGTTGGAAACAACGTTTCTCACTCGAAGAGAAGAACGAAACGTAAGTTTAATGTCAACCTGTTTACGAAAAAATTCTATTGGGTAGAGCAAGATTGCTGGATCCGCCTGAATATCTCCGCGGCCGGCTTGCGCTTGATTAATAAGATAGGTGTGGATGCCGCGATCAAGAGAGCGGCCGAGAAAGGTTATTTGAACGCGTAATGTTAGGAGGATTTAGCGATGGCAAAAAAAGCAAAAGGTAATAGAGTACAGGTGATCTTGGAGTGCACGGAGCACAAGAATAGCGGTATGCCGGGTACGTCTCGTTATATCACGACCAAGAACAGAAAGAATACTACGCAAAGATTGGAGTTGATGAAATACAATCCGATCCTGAAGAAAATGACGTTACATAAAGAAATAAAGTAATAGGAGATTTAAACAATGGCAAAAAAAGCAGTTGCAACATTTAAGAAGGGTGACGGTCGTACTTATTCCAAGGTGATTAAAATGGTTAAGTCTCCGAAAACGGGTGCGTACATCTTCCAGGAGGAAATGATCCCGAACGAGAGCGTGAAGGATTACTTCGCGAAGTAAGAGAGGCGAATCGAATAGGCGATTATAATAAAGAAGCTTCTTCCCGAACAAATGGGGAGAAGCTTTTTTGCGTTCAAGAAATAATTCTTATTTTTGTTCGGCTTTTCGAGGTGGCGCGGATTCGTGGGAGGTGGATTCCCCGGGGAAGGCGACGCCGCCTCTCGCGAAAGGATGAAAAAATGAGAAAGTATAAAAATATAATTATTATTGAGCTATGAAATTCGATGTATCCAGCACTGCGTTGTTGTCGTGTTTGCAATCTATAAGCAAGGTGATCGCTTCCAAGAACTCGTTGCCGATATTGGATAGTTTTTTGTTTAACTTGGAGGGAAATACCCTTACGGTGACGGCTTCCGACGCGGAGACGCGGTTGGTGACTTCCGTGGAGGTCATGAATGTTCAGGGTACCGGACTTTTCGCCATTTCCGCGAAGATTTTGCTCGACCCGTTGAAGGAATTGCCCGAGCAGCCTTTGACTTTCGATATCAATGATGAGAATTTAGAGATTTTCATCCATTTCCAGAATGGAAAATATAATTTTATCGGCCAGAAAGGAGACACGTATCCGCGGCAGAAGCCGTTGAAGGAGAACGCGGTGACGCTTTTGATAGACGCTCCGGTGCTGTTGAGTGGCGTGAGCCGTTCCTTGTTCGCCACCGCCGACGACGAGCTTCGCCCGGTGATGAACGGTGTCTATTTTGATATCCATGCGGACGATCTGACCTTCGTGGCGACGGACGGGCATAAGTTGGTGCGCTTGCGCAACCTCTCGATCCAGTCGTCGGAGCAAGCCTCTTTTATCTTGCCGAAGAAGCCGGCGAACTTGCTGAAGACGTTGCTCGCGAAGGAGACGGGCGTGGTGCAGGTGAAGTTCGATGACAATAACGCGTATCTGACTTGCGCCAATTTCGAGATGGTCTGCCGCTTGATCGAGGGACGTTATCCGAATTATAACGGCGTGATCCCGCAAGAGAATCCGTATAAGGTGATTATCGACCGTATCTCTTTCTTGAATGCCTTGAAACGCGTCTCGGTATTCTCGAACCAGGCGAGCAGCTTGGTGAAGTTGCACCTGAAGGATAACCTGATGACGGTCTCCGCCCAGGATATCGATTTCTCCACTTCCGCGGAGGAGCGGATCGTGTGCCAGTTTGAGGGGACGGAGTTGAACATCGGTTTCAAGGCGACCTATTTGATAGAGATCTTAGGGAATATCGGTTCCGAGGAGGTGATCTTGGAGTTGGCGGATCCTACGCGTGCCGGTTTGCTCGTTCCCGCCGAGAATGCCGAGAACGAGGACTTGCTGATGCTTTTGATGCCGATGATGTTGAACGATTAAGGAACGGACGATGCGGTTGAATTTGAAGAATCCCTTGCTTTTCTTCGACTTGGAGACGACGGGAATAAACATAGTCAAGGATCGGATTATCGAGATCTCGTATGTGAAAGTGTCCCCGAATGGGAAAGAGGAGTCGAGAACCTTCCGGGTAAATCCGGGGATGCCGATCCCGCCGGAGTCGACGGCCATTCATGGCATCACCGACGAGGATGTGAAAGATTGCCCTACGTTCAAGGAGATCGCCAAGACGTTGGCGAAGCAAATCGAGGGCTGCGATTTGGCGGGTTATAACTCCAATCGTTTCGATATCCCGATGCTGGCGGAGGAGTTTCTACGCGCGGGCGTGGATATTGATTTGAACCGGCGTAAGTTTATCGATGTGCAGACTATTTTCCATAAGATGGAGCAACGCACGTTGTCGGCCGCATATAAGTTTTATTGCGACAAGGATTTGGAGAATGCCCATACGGCGGAGGCGGATACGCGGGCCACTTACGAGGTGCTACAGGCGCAGTTGGACCGATATCCCGCGTTGAAGAACGACGTCGGTTTCCTTTCCCAATTCTCGAGTTATTCGAACAACGTGGATTTCGCGGGGCGGATGGTGTATAACGACAAAGGCGAGGAAGTGATCAACTTCGGCAAATACAAAGGGCGTTTGGCCGCGGAGGTGCTGAAGGCCGATCCGGGGTATTATTCATGGATCATGAACGGGGATTTTCCCTTGAATACGAAGAAGATGTTTACGGAGATCCGCTTGCGGGGTTTCCGCTCGAAATAAGAGGCGATTCTTGAGGTTAATAAAGTATGTTGAAAGGAAAGCATATCATACTGGGTATTACGGGAAGCATAGCGGCTTATAAGGCCGCCTATTTGATCCGGGGCTTGGTGAAGCGAGGCGCGGAGGTGCAAGTGGTGATCACGCCCGCGGGCAAGGAGTTCATTACGCCGCTCACGTTGGCGACGCTGAGTAGCCACCCGGTGATTAGCGAGTTCTTCTCCAACCGCGACGGGACGTGGAATAGCCACGTGGATTTGGGGCTGTGGGCCGACGCGATGCTGATAGCGCCCGCTACCGCTTCCACGATCGGCAAGATGGCGAATGGCATCGCCGATAATATGCTGGTGACGACTTATCTTTCCTGCAAGGCGCCTGTATTCGTCGCTCCGGCGATGGACCTCGATATGTTCGCGCATCCGACCACGCGACGCAATTTAGAGCGCTTGCGTTCCTTCGGGAACCGGATTATCGAGCCGGCGGAGGGCGAGCTGGCGAGCCATTTGGTGGGAAAAGGACGGATGGAGGAGCCGGACCGCATCATCGAGGTGTTGTCGGACTTCTTCGAGACCCGGAAGGACTTGGCCGGTAAGAAGGTGCTGATTACGGCGGGCCCGACCTACGAGCGTTTGGATCCCGTACGTTTTATCGGCAATTATTCTTCCGGGAAGATGGGTTTCGCCTTGGCGGAGGTTTGCGCGGAACGGGGCGCCGAGGTGACGTTGGTCGCGGGACCGGTAGCGTTAGGCATTTCCAATCCGGCAATCCGGCGGATCGACGTGGAGTCGGCGGAGGAGATGTATCAAGCCGCGCGAGAGGCTTTTCCCGGTAGCGACGCGGCGATTTTGTGCGCGGCCGTGGCGGATTATCGTCCGGAGCAAGTGGCCGAACGGAAAATCAAGCGGGAAGAGAAGGGGGAGATGACACTTCGCCTGGTACCGAATCAAGACATCGCCGCTTCCTTGGGAGCGATGAAGCGGGAAGGGCAAATCTTGGTGGGATTCGCCTTGGAGACGGATGATGGGGTAAGTCACGCGGAGAGTAAGTTGAGGCGGAAGAACCTCGATTTCATTGTTCTCAATTCGTTACGGGATCCGGGTGCCGGCTTCCGGTGCGATACGAATAAGATAGCGATTCTCGATAACGCGGGCACACGGACTTCTTTTCCGTTGAAGAGCAAGCGCGAGGTCGCTTCCGATATTGTCGACCGATTGGTAACTTGCTTACGATAAATAGGAGGGCGAGTACGATGAGACGGCTATTTTATCTGTTCTTGTTTTCCTTGCTCGCTTTCGGAGGGAAAGCGCAAGAGCTGAATGCCCGCGTTACGGTGAATGGCGATAAGATAGCTACCGCCAATAAGCAGATTTTTACGACGTTGCAAAACGCGTTGATGGAGTTCGTGAACAATCGGAAATGGACGGACGCTACTTTCGCGGTCAACGAGAAAATCGATTGCTCGATGACCATTATCGTGAACGAGCTGGATGAATCGAGTTTCCAGACCGAGATCCAAGTGCAAGCCCGGCGCCCGGTCTATAATTCCAGCTATACGACAACGCTTTTCAATTTCCGCGATCAGGAGTTGAATTTCGAGTATATGGAGGGCGAGCCATTGGATTTTAATTCCAATACGCTGACGAGTAACCTGACGGCTACGGTGGCTTTCTATGTTTATATCATCTTGGGATTGGATTTCGATAGTTTCGCCCCGAAAGGTGGTACTACCTATATTCAGCAAGCGCAGCAGATCGTGAATATGGCGCAATCCGAGATGTCGTGGAACGGATGGAAAGCGTTCGAGAGCAACCAGAATCGTCATGCCTTGGCGACGGCGTTGCAAGACAATGCCTCCGAGGCTTTCCGCGATATGTGGTACACGTATCATCGCCAGGGACTCGACGAGATGGCGGCTAATCCGGATCGCGGGCGGATGACTATTATCGAGGCGCTTCCCGCCTTGCGAGAGGTACGGAGCGCACGGCCCACTTCCGTGTTGTTACAAATGTTCTCCGACGCGAAATTGGATGAGATTGTCGCGATTTATTCCAAGGCGACCACGCAGGAACGCCAGGATGGATATAAGATGTTGTTCGAGATTTATCCAACCCAGTCGACCCGCTTGGAAGCGCTACAAAAACCCGTGCGATAGAAGTTTATGTTAAAGTCGTTGTTTATACAGAATTTTGTCCTGATCGATCATTTGGATATCCATTTCGATGAGGGATTTTCCGTTATCACAGGTGAGACGGGAGCGGGAAAATCGATTATATTGGGCGCTCTCTCCTTGGTTTTGGGGCAACGGGCGGATGCCAAGAGCCTGAAAAGAGGGGCGGATAAATGCGTGATCGAGGCGGTGTTCGATATTTCACGATATGCCTTGGAGCCTTTCTTCGCGAGCCATGATTTGGAGTACGATGCCGGGAGTTGCATCTTGCGGCGCGAGCTTTTCGCTTCCGGTAAATCCAGGGCTTTCGTAAACGATTCGCCTGTCTCGCTTCCGATACTGAAGGCGCTGGGCGGTCGCCTGATCGATATTCATTCTCAGCACCAGAATTTGTTGCTGGGCGACAACCGTTTTCAATTGCGAGTGATTGACATGTTGGCGGAAAACGGGGATATGCTTGTCTCTTATGGAGAGGAGTATGCTCGTTATCAAGCGGCTCGGAAAGAGCAGGCCGACTTGGTGGAGCGGGCGGCTCAGAGCAAGCAGGAGGAGGATTATATCCGTTTTCAGCTGGAGCAACTGCGCGAGGCGGATTTGCGGCCGGGCGAGCAAGAGGCGCTGGAGCGCGAGCAAGAGACGCTCTCGCATGCCGAGGAGATTAAAGGAGCGCTCTATAAGGTAAGCGGGTTGCTGGAAGGAGAGGAGCGAGGAGCGTTATCATTATTGCGGGAGGCGCTTTCTTCCACACGTTCTTTAGAACGTTATTTCCCGAAAGCGAAGGAAATCGTGGAGCGACTTCATTCCGCGTATGTCGATTTAGGCGACTTGGCTTCCGAGGCGGAGACATTGAAAGAAGATATTGAGTTTAACCCCAACCGTTTGGAATGGGTAAACGAGCGATTGGATACTCTTTATACCTTGCAGCAAAAGCACCGGGTGGATACGCTGGACGCGTTGATCGCTGTCCGGGAAAGTTATGAGGAGCGATTGCGTGCTATCGAGTCGTTTGACGAGCGTATCGCGGAGGGAGAGAAGCGAGTGGCGGCGCTTTATGAGTCGGTATGCCGGCAAGCGCTTGTCCTTCGTGAGCGTCGTGCGCGGGCGGCGGATGTATTGGTCGCTCGTTTGGTCGCGTTGGCAAGTCCTTTGGGCATGCCGAACATTCGTTTCCAAGTGGAAAGCGTTCCCCGGAAAGAGCCGGAAAGCGATGGCATGGATGATATTTGCTTCTTATTCTCGGCGAATAAGAGCGCGGAACTCCGGCCGGTCGCCCAGATCGCGTCGGGAGGTGAGATCGCTCGTTTGATGCTTTGCATAAAAGCGTTGATCGCGGGGTTCACTGCGTTGCCTACGATAATCTTCGACGAGGTTGATACGGGTGTGTCGGGCGATATAGCCGATAAGATGGGGGAGATTATGCGTGAGTTGGGCCGGAAGATGCAAGTGCTGGTCATTACTCACCTGCCTCAGATAGCGGCTAAAGGCACCGCGCATTATTTTGTCTATAAACAGGAAACGGACGAGCATACGCTTACGCGCATCAGACACTTAGGAGGCGAGGAGCGTGTGAATGAGATCGCCCGGATGTTGAGCGGCGCTTCCGTGACGGAGGCTTCTTTAGCGAATGCCCGTGAGTTACTTGGCGCTCGGTGAAAGGGATTTTGTTACGCTTGATGAAGCAGGAATTTCTCATTCATCGAGAAAATGTTTACATTCGCGAGGAAATAGACAA
Source organism: Candidatus Parabacteroides intestinigallinarum (assembly GCA_019114945.1). GTDB lineage: Bacteria > Bacteroidota > Bacteroidia > Bacteroidales > Tannerellaceae > Parabacteroides > Parabacteroides intestinigallinarum. The sequence continues at coordinate 38,259 of DXEN01000059.1, forward strand.
GTTAGTATGAAAGAGAACGAGATGGTGTTTGGCATCCGTGCCGTAATCGAGGCGATACAAGCGGATAAGGAGGTGGATAAGATATTGGTTCGACGAGATTTGCAAGGCGAGTTGGCGAAGGAGTTGTTTGGGGTGTTGCGTGGGCGTGATATCCCGGTGCAGCGGGTTCCGGCCGAGCGTCTGGACCGGTTGACCCGTAAGAACCACCAGGGCGTGATCGCTTTCATTTCCGCGGTTACGTATCAACACTTGGAGGATATCGTTCCTTTTATCTATGAGCAAGGAAAAGATCCCTTTATCGTATTGTTGGATGGTGTGACGGATGTCCGTAATTTTGGCGCGATCGCTCGTACGTGCGAGTGCGCGGGTGTCGACGCGATCGTGATTCCCGCGCGGGGAAGCGTATCCGTAAATGCCGACGCCATCAAGACCTCAGCGGGGGCATTGCACGTTTTGCCGGTTTGCAAGGAGCGTAGTATCAACGAGGCGATCCGCTTTCTCCAGCAAAGCGGGGTGAAAGTGTATGCCGCCACCGAGAAGGCTCGCGCGAACTACACGACGGTCGCTTACGAGGGGCCGGTCGCGTTGGTGATGGGCGCGGAGGATACGGGTGTCTCTCCGGAGAACTTGCGTATATGCGATGAGATGATCCGGATTCCCCAGTTTGGGACAATCGGTTCGTTGAATGTCTCGGTTGCGGCTTCGATTCTGATGTACGAGGTCGTCCGACAACGTATGGGCCGGGATGAGGAAGGAAAAGGAGAGTGATAAATCAATCAATCAAATAAATAGTAAGAAGAAAATGAAAAAGGTTATTTCTACAACAAGCGCTCCCGCGGCTATCGGTCCGTATAGCCAAGCGGTACAAGTGGGTAATATGTTATTCGCCTCCGGGCAGTTGGGCATTGATCCGGCGACGGGTCTTTTCGCGGAAGGTGGTGTGAAGGAGCAGACGCTGCAAGCGTTCCGGAATGTTCGGGCGATCTTGTCGGAAGCGGGTCTTGCGATGGAAGACGTTGTAAAGACAACCGTATTTCTCGCGGATATGGCCGATTTCGCCGCGATGAACGAGGTATATGCCGCTCAGTTTAGTGGGGCGTTTCCCGCACGGTCCGCGGTCGCGGTCAAGACATTGCCGAAGAACGGGCTGGTCGAGGTTGAGGTTATCGCTGTGAAGGCGGAATAAATTAGCGCATCATTGAGGAAGAAAAGATGGCGTCGAAGATTACGAAGGGCATCATTATCTCCGGTTGGGTGTTGTACGTAGCCGCGTTGGGCGCCGTGGTGGCCCTGTTCCTCGCGATCGTGCGAGGAGCGATAGGCTATATGCCACCCGTGGAACAATTGGAAAACCCGATCGATAAGTATGCTTCCCAGGTGATCTCCTCGGACGGGAAAGTGCTCGGCTCTTATGCGCATAGTCGCGATAATCGTATTTATGTGAACTATAAGGACCTTTCTCCCGATTTGGTGAAAGCGTTGATCGCCACCGAGGATATCCGTTTCGCCGATCATAGCGGTATCGACTTGCAAGGATTGCTCCGGGCTGTGGTGAAGCGAGGCATCTTGATGCAGAAAAGCGGTGGTGGTGGTAGCACGATCACGCAACAGCTGGCCAAGCAATTATTCTCGCCAAGCGCGGATAATGTGATGGAACGCCTTTTCCAGAAGCCGATCGAGTGGGTGATCGCCGTGCAATTGGAGCGTTATTACACGAAGGAGGAGATCATCAGTATGTATCTGAATAAGTTTGATTTCCTTTATAACGCCGTGGGCATTCAATCGGCGGCGCGGGTCTATTTCGGAAAGACGCCAAAGAATTTGAGTATTGAGGAGGCCGCTACTTTGGTGGGTATGTGCAAGAATCCCTCGTATTATAATCCCGTACGCCGGAACGAGCGGACAAAGGGGCGTCGTAATACGGTGCTCGATCAAATGGCGAAGGCGGGTTATATCACGCCAGGGGAATGTGATTCCTTGAAGGCATTGCCTTTGGAAGTGCATTTCAATCGGATGGATCATAAGGAGGGATTAGCTCCGTATTTTCGTGAGTTCTTGCGCATGACATTGACCGCTAAAAAGCCGGAGCGGAAAAATTACGCTTCTTGGCAGGATCAGAAATTCAAGGAGGATTCCGCGGCGTGGGTGAACGATCCGTTGTATGGTTGGTGCAATAAGAACAAGAAGGCCGATGGTGAGTTCTATAATCTTTATACGGATGGCTTAAAGATTTACGCGTCGATCGACTCCCGTATGCAGCAATATGCCGAGGAGGCTGTTCGGCAACATCTAAGCAAGGATTTGCAACCTGCTTTCTTCCGCGAGAAGAAAGGGCGTAGTTACGCGCCTTTCTCGAAAGATTTGCGGTCGGGCCAAATCGATACGATGTTGATTTATTCCATGCGCCAGACGGATCGTTATCGGGCGTTGCGAAAAAGTGGTTTGAGTGAGAAGGAAGTGCGGAAAGAGTTTGATAAGCCGGTAGAGATGCGTGTGTTCAGCTGGGCTGGGCCAATCGACACGGTGATGTCGCCAATGGACTCGATTCGTTATCATAAGAGTTTCCTCCGGGCCGCGTTCATGTCGATGGATCCTCGTTCCGGTCATGTGAAAGCTTATGTTGGTGGTATCGATTACAACGATTTCCAATACGATATGGTGAATGGTGGCCGTCGGCAGATCGGTTCGACCATGAAGCCTTTCCTTTATTCTTTGGCGATGATCGAGGGAATCAGCCCTTGCGACGAGATGTTGCACGTGCGTCAGCAACTTATGGATGAGAATGGCCGTTTGTGGATCCCGCGTAACTCAAGCGCAAAACGGATTGGCGAGATGGTTACTATCCAATGGGGATTGCAAAACTCGGATAATTGGGTGACCGCTTATCTGATGAGTCGTCTTTCGCCTTATACGTTCGTACGTTTGCTTCATTCGTTTGGATTGAAAAATCATATTGATCCTGTGATTTCCGTTTGCTTGGGCACGCCGGATGTCTCGGTGGGCGAGATGGTCGGCGCTTATACGGTATTTGCCAATAAGGGAATGCGTGTAGAGCCGCTTTATGTGACACGTATCGTGGATTCGTATGGTAATACGATCGCTGATTTTACACCCCAGCGAACGGAAGTACTGACAGAGGATGCTTCGTATAAGATGTTGCATATGCTGAAAAGTGTTATTGATGGTGGAACGGGTGGACGAGTTCGTTTCCGCTACGGTATCAAAGCCGAGATGGGAGGCAAGACCGGAACGACGCAGAACAACTCCGATGGTTGGTTTATGGGCTTCACGCCCAGCTTGGTGTCGGGATGTTGGGTAGGCGGCGAGGATCGTTCTATTCACTTCGACCGGTTGGCTGAGGGTCAAGGAGCCAGCATGGCGTTGCCGATTTATGCCTTATATATGCAGAAGGTGTATGCGGATAAGACGTTGGGTTATTCCGAGGAGGAAACGTTCGAGATCCCGGAGGAGTACGCCGATCCTTGTGGTCATAAAGGTGCGGAAGAAGAGGACAAACCCGTTACTCCGCCTGATATAGGAGGCATCGACAAAATGTTTGAGTGATTCCAATCTATGGATTTCTCTTTTTCGGAATAAGATATTCAATTGCATCTTCGGACAAATCGTTACCTATTTTGTGTTTCCCGGAATAGGTAACGATTTGGCAATAATAACAAGCCAATGTTAATAGGCTGTTTATAGTCTCTAGTTCTTGATTTGGTTCTTAAATAAGAAAGGCTACTGATTTTCAGTAGCCTTTGCGGAAGCGGGGGGATTCGAACCCCCGGTACGGAAATCCCGTACGTCAGTTTAGCAAACTGGTGGTTTCAGCCACTCACCCACACTTCCTAATCCTTGTTTTTCTGTTGCTATCCTTTTGGAAATGCGTTGCAAAGGTAGAACGATAATTTGAAATAAACAAGGCTTTCCATCCCATTTTTCCAAAAAAAGATGCTACTTTTGTGGCTCATTCTGATATTCAATAGTTTATTCATGGATTTGAGCAAACAAATTGTGGCAAGACGTTCACGAATGATTTCTCTTTGGGTGTCGATCGTCTTTTTTATGCTGATGATCGTAGGAGGCTTTAGTGCGTATCGCATCGCATGGGCCCCGAATTTCCGGCCGCAAGATACTTTTTATGTATATATAGATGAGGCAAGGGATTTCGAGGCGCTTTGTCAACAATTGAAAGATTCGGCGGATTGTCGATGGTTGGTTGGCTTTCAATGGCTGAGCGCCCGTTTTGATTACCCGGAGAATATGCGTACCGGTCGATACGCTGTCCATCCGGGTATGAGCAATCTCGCGTTGTTGAATGATTTGCGCCGTGGTCATCAAGTCGCTACGCAGGTTACCTTTAATAATATACGACTGAAGGAGGAACTGGCGGAGCGGATCGACCGGCAATTGATGCTCTCGAAAGCGGATTTGTTGTATCTGTTGAATGATTCCGCTTATTGTGATTCTTTGGGATTCACGGTGGAGACAATACTGACGCTTTTTCTTCCGAATACGTACGAGGTTTATTGGAACTTGTCGGCTCGTCGGTTTATGAGCCGGATGAAGCGGGAGTACGATGCGTTTTGGAATGCCAAACGCTTGGAAAAAGCTCGGAATGCCGGCCTTACGCCGGTTGAGGTATCTATCTTGGCTTCTATTGTAGAAGAGGAGACCGCCGTGCCTGATGAGTATCCTATCGTAGCAGGACTTTATATCAATCGCTTGCGTGCCGGGATTCCCTTGCAAGCCGATCCGACAGTGAAGTTCGCCGTGGGTGATTTCTCTTTGCGGCGCATCTTGTTCGAGCATCTGGAGGTGGATTCTCCGTATAATACCTATAAACATACCGGTTTGCCGCCTGGCCCTTTGCGGATTCCTTCTATTGAAAGCTTGGAGGGGGTATTAAACTATGCGCGTCATCGGTATTTCTATATGTGCGCGAAGGAGGATTTGTCCGGTAGGCATAATTTTGCCAAGACCTTGGCCGAGCACAACCGGAATGCGCATCGTTATCAATCCGAGCTGAACCGTCGGAAGATCCGGTAGCGTCGCTTGTGGAGTGGCTGTCTTGGGGTGTTTTGGGCTTTTACCGGGAAGAAATAGATTCTCATTGCTTAAAAAAACGTATCTTTGGCGGTTGTTTGATAAAGAATAATCATTATTTAAGTAAGTAATATACATGGAAAAACATCTATTTTTAGGGGATGAGGCGATCGCGCAAGCCGCGATCGACGCGGGTTTATCGGGCGTGTACGCCTATCCGGGAACCCCTTCTACGGAGATTACGGAATATATCCAGAACTCTCCTATCGCGCGAGAGCGTGGTATACACAGCCACTGGAGCGCGAACGAGAAGACCGCGATGGAAGCGGCTTTGGGTATGAGTTATGCGGGTAAGCGGTCGCTTTGCTGCATGAAGCATGTTGGTATGAACGTGGCTGCTGATTGTTTCATGAACGCGGCGATGAGCGGTATCAACGGAGGTATGATTATCGTCACGGCGGACGATCCTTCCATGCACTCCTCGCAAAACGAGCAGGACAACCGTCTGTATGGCCATTTCGCTATGCTGCCGATGTTGGAGCCATCGAACCAGCAAGAGGCTTACGATATGGTGTATCACGGTTTTGAGTTGTCTGAGCGATTGGGATATCCTATTTTGTTGCGCATCACGACGCGTATGGCGCATTCGCGTGCCGGGGTCGAGACCGCGGCGCTTCGTGAGGAGAACGAGATGAATTGTCCGGCGGATGGCCGTCAACGTTATATCTTGCTTCCCGCATTGGCACGGAAACGTTTCCGGGCTTTGATCGAGGCGCAAGATGTCTTTATGGAAGCCTCGGAGCAATCCGCTTATAATCAGTATTTCGACGCTTCGGATAAGTCGTTGGGTGTGATTACGACCGGTATCGCGTTCAACTATCTGTCAGAGAATTATCCGGAGGGTTTCACGCATCCGGTATTGAAGATCGCGCAATATCCGATTCCCCGGAAGCTGGTGGAACGGCTCGTGGAGGAGTGCGACGAGATTTTGGTGTTGGAAGAGGGTTATCCGTATGTGGAGGAGCAATTGAAAGGTTTCTTGGCGAATGGCCCTTGCGTTCACGGTCGTTTGGATGGTACGCTTCAACGGGATGGCGAGTTGACACCGGATGCCGTGGGGCAGGCCTTGGGTAAGACGATTGAGCGTTATTACGCGATTCCCGAGATCGTGGAGCAACGGCCGCCCGCTCTGTGCCAGGGTTGTGGGCACCGCGATATGTACGAGGCCTTGAACGAGGTGGTCGCCGAGTATGGTGGCGCCGCGAAAGTGTTTGGTGATATCGGTTGCTATACCTTGGGCGCTTTGCCTCCTTTCCGTGCGATTGATTCATGCATCGATATGGGTGCCTCTATCACGATGGCGAAAGGCGCGGCCGACGCGGGTGTGTTCCCTGCGATTTCCGTGATTGGCGATTCTACTTTCACGCACTCGGGTATGACCGGATTGTTGGATTGCGTGAACGAGAACACGAATATCACCATCGTAATCTCGGACAACGAGACGACGGCGATGACCGGCGGGCAGGACTCCGCGGGTACCGGTCGCTTGGAGTCTATCTGCGCCGGTATTGGTGTTGATCCCGCGCATATCCGCGTTATGATTCCGCTGAAGAAGAATTACGAGGAGATGAAGCGGATTATCCGCGAGGAAATCGAGTATAAGGGCGTGTCGGTGTTGATCCCGCGCCGTGAGTGTATCCAGACATTAGCCAGAAAGAAAAAAGCGAGCAAGAAATGAAAACAGATATTATTTTGTCGGGCGTAGGGGGACAAGGTATCCTCTCTATCGCCGCCGTAATTGGCGAGGCCGCCTTGGAAGAGGGGCTGTATATGAAACAGGCGGAGGTACACGGGATGAGCCAGCGAGGAGGCGATGTGCAATCGAACTTGCGACTCTCGGATGAGCCGATCGCGTCGGATTTGATTCCGCTGGGACATGCGGATTTGATTATCTCTCTCGAACCGATGGAGAGCTTGCGTTATCTGCCTTATCTGCGGAAAGAGGGCTGGTTGGTGACCAATTCGCGTCCGTTTATCAATATCCCGCGCTATCCGGAGACGGAGCGGTTGGAAGCGGAGCTGGCGAAGTTGCCGCACACGGTCGTACTCGATGTGGAGCAACTCGCGAAGGAGGCCGGTTCCGTACGGGCGGCGAATATCGTGATGTTGGGCGCCGCTACGCCGTTCCTCGGCATCGATTACGAGAAAATCGAGGAGGGAATCCGTCGTATCTTCGGGCGGAAGGGCGAGGAGGTTGTCGCCATGAACCTGAAGGCGCTTAAGGCGGGCTTTGATAAGGCTAACGAGCGGAAGTAAGTCCGTTCGCGAAAGAAATAGGGTATTAGCGCGTGTAAATCCAGTATCTGCGCGAGAAAGAGCGTAGGTATTGGATTTACATGCGTTTTTTTGTGATCGGGCAGATGCGCGTGTCTGTACGTTCTTAAATTTTAGCCGATGCGAGCGTTCTTGTTCCATTAGAATTTCGTAAGTTCGCGTGAATCTTAAAAAAAGGATGCTATGAGAAAGCTTTTAGTATGGAGTATTTTGTGTGTGATGGCTTTGGCGGTAAGGGCGCAAGAGGATAACGCGGATATCGTGAAGCTGGGTGACCGGATGCCTGCGTTTACGATTACACGGGACAATGGCGCTACGATTTCTTCTTCCTCGTTCGACGGGAAGGTTATCTTGATTAATTTCTTCGCCACGTGGTGCCCGCCTTGCCAGAAGGAACTGGCGGACGTGCAGAAGAGCTTGTGGCCGAAGTATAAGGATCGCGATGATTTCGTCCTGTTGGTTGTCGGGCGCGAGCATACGGACGCCGACTTGGTGAAGTACAACGAGCGGAAAGGTTTCGATTTCCCGTTGTATCCCGATAAGAACCGGGCGATATTCGGGGCTTTCGCCAAGAACTTGATTCCCCGTAGTTATCTGGTAGGGAAGGACGGACAGGTCGTTTACGTGACGAAGGGATATACCGCCGAGGAGTTCGCCGAGCTGATGGAACAGATAGAGAAAGCCTTAAAGTGAACAGCAGATGAGATATAAGACCGTACATTTGATTTATTTCTCCCCGACGCATACCTCGGCGAAGATCGCCTATGCGATCGCGGAGGGAATGGCGACGGTGATGATGTCCGAGTCGAACGTCACGTTCGACGCGCCGGCCGCGGAGGAGGATATCGACGACGAGCTGACTATCGTGGCCGCTCCCGTGTATGGTGGCCGGGTGGCGGAGACAGCCGTGGAACGCTTTCGGATGTTTCGCTCCATGCATCACGCTCCGGTTGTCCCTGTCGTGTTGTATGGGAACCGGGATTACGAGGACGCTTTGCGCGAGTTGTGCGACTTGATGACCGAGCAGGGGTTCCTGCCGGTGGCGGCGGGCGCTTTCGTGGGCGAGCATTCCTTTAGCCGGAAGGATATGCCGGTGGCCGAGGGACGTCCGGACGAGCGGGATATCGCGGTCGCGGTGGATTTCGGGCGGCGTATCATCGATAAGCTGGAGCAGGTGTCGTGCATAGAGTGTTTGCCCGCGTTGCACGTAAAGGGAAATTATCCGTATCGGGAGAAATCGCCTTCTACGCCGATGGCTCCCGTTACGGACTCGGCGTTGTGTACCCGGTGCGGTTATTGCGTGGATGTGTGTCCGACGCGCGCGATTACGCCGACCGACGAGGGAATGTATAGCGATCCGGCGTTGTGTATCAAATGCTGCGCGTGCGTGAAGGAGTGTCCCGAGGGGGCGCGTACGTTCGACACGCCATTTACGGCGATGTTGCATAAGAATTTTAGCGCGCGTCGGGAGCCGGAGTGCTTTTTGTAAACGAGTGGGTTTAATTACGAGAATGAGGAAGATATGAGATATGCGTTAGTGACGGGAGGCTCCCGCGGGCTGGGCCGTGCGATTTGCCTGCGGATCGCCCGGATGGGCATTCCCGTTATCATTAATTATCAGTCGAACGAGGCGGCGGCCGAGGAGACGCTGCGGCTGGTCGAGGCGGAAGGCGGCTCGGCGGAGCTGGCGCGGTTCGACGTGCGTGTCAAGGAAGAGGTAGAGGCGGCCCTGGCTCGTTGGGAGGCGGCGCATCCCGATGATTACATCGCCTACTTGGTCAATAACGCCGGCATACGGCGGGACAACTTGCTGTATATGATGCCGGAGGAGGATTGGCACGACGTGCTCCAAATCACGCTGGATGGTTTCTTCTACGTCACCCGCTGTTTGTTGCCGAGGATGATGCGCCGCAAGCATGGCGGGCGGATCGTGAACATGGCGTCGCTCTCGGGGCTGCGGGGGACGCCGGGGCAAGCCAATTATAGCGCGGCGAAGGCGGCGCTCGTCGGGGCGACCAAGGCCTTGGCGCTGGAGGTCGCCGCGCGCGACGTGACGGTCAACGCCGTGGCGCCCGGTTTCATAGAGACCGATATGACGAGGGACCTGCCGCGCGAGGAGCTGGAGAAGGAGGTGCCGATGCGCCGCTTCGGCAAGCCGGAGGAGGTAGCCGCCCTCGTCGGCTTCTTGTTGTCCGACGAGGCCGCCTACATCACGGGCGAGGTCATCTCTATCAATGGCGGGTTATATACGTGAGAAGGGGGGCGCTATTCCGCCCAGTCGAGCGAGCGTCCCACCGCCTTGTGCCACTCCCGCAGGTAGCTTCGGGAGTCCTCTTCCCGCATTTGGGGCGTGAATACCTTGTCCATGTCCCATTGTTCTTTCAATTCGTCGATGTCTTTCCAATAACCGACGGCCAGCCCCGCCAGATAGGCGGCGCCGAGCGCCGTCGTCTCCAATACCCGCGGGCGGACCACGGGGCAACGGCTGATGTCCGCCTGGAACTGCATCAGGAAATTGTTGGCTATCGCCCCGCCGTCCACGCGGATTTCTCTCGGCCTCGCGTCGATGTCGTTCTCCATCGCCTTCAGCACGTCGTACACTTGGTAGCAAATGCCTTCCAGGGCGGCGCGGGTGACGTGGGCCGCCGTGGTGCCGCGCGTGATGCCGATGATGGCCCCGCGGGCGTATTGATCCCAGTAGGGAGCGCCCAGCCCGGTCAGCGCGGGGACGAAGTAGACGCCTCCGTTGTCCGGCACGGAGCGGGCGATTTGTTCCGTGGAGGCCGCCGTGGTGATGAGGTCAAGCCCGTCTCGCAGCCATTGCACCACCGCTCCGCCCACGAATACGCTTCCTTCCAGCGCGTACGTGACGCGGTCGCCCAGCCGCCAGGCGATGGTGCTTAGCAGGTTGTTCCGCGAGAAAATGAGGTTGTCGCCCGTGTTGAGCATCATGAAGCAGCCCGTCCCATACGTGGTCTTGATCATGCCCGCGTCGGCGCACAGCTGGCCGAAGAGGGCCGCCTGCTGGTCGCCCGCCATGCCCGATAGCGGGATCCCGTGCCCGAAGATAGGGGTGGAGGTCTCGCCGTACACCTCGCTGCAGCCCCTTACCTCCGGCATCATCGAGGCGGGGATGCCGAACAGCTCCAGCAGCTCGGGGTCCCAGCGGGATGTCTCGATGTTGAACAGCATGGTGCGCGAGGCGTTCGTCGCGTCCGTGACGAACATCCCTCCCCGCGTCAGCTTCCAGGCGAGCCACGTATCCACCGTCCCGAAGCACAATTCGCCCCGGTCGGCCCGCTCGCGGGCGCCTTTCACGTTGTCGAGGATCCACTTGATTTTCGTGGCGGAGAAATAGGCGTCGATCACCAAGCCCGTCTTCCGCCGGATGCGCTCCGCCCAGCCTTTCGCTTTCAGCTCCTCGCAATAGTCGGCGGTGCGGCGGTCTTGCCATACGATGGCGTTGTAGATGGGGAAGCCGGTCTCCCGGTCCCACACGATGGTCGTCTCGCGCTGGTTGGCGATGCCGATGCAGGCGATGTGGCGGTCCGTCACGTCCGCCTTGTCCATCACCTCCCGGATGACGGACGATTGCGTGTACCAAATCTCGTTCGGGTCTTGCTCCACCCATCCGGGATTGGGGAAATAGGGAGGGAGCGGTTTCTGCGCCAGGGTGATGATTCGCCCCTGGTGGTTGAACAGGATGGCGCGCGAGCTGGTTGTCCCTTGGTCGATCGCCAATACGTATTGATTGCGGTTGTTCATGGTGACTGGTTTATTTTAATCGATTGTTCGTATCTTATGTCTCCGGTTCGCTGTCCGTGAAGGTCGTCACGTCGATGGGCTTCCGCTCCTTGAAGGCTGTCTTCCGGTGCGGGCAGCCGGGCAACGGGCAATAGGCGCATTTGCTTGCCTCGGTGATGTCGCACGGGTCGATGTGCACGGTCAGCTGTATCCGGTTGTCGTAGCGCTCGTTCAGCGTCTCTTGCAGCGCCCTCCCCAGGCGGTGGCCCTCCTCCACGGTGTAGAACCACGGCACGGTAAGGTCGCAATCGATGTAGAGCGAGTCGCCCGACTTGATGATTCTCGTGTTGTGTATGTCGATCCACGCCGGCTGGCGCTCCTGGTCGACGATGGCGGCCATCTCCGTCAGCAGCCGCTCGTCCGCCTCGTCGAGGAGGCCGGTGATGGTCTTGCGCAGGATGGAGACGCCGGTCGCGATGATAATCGCCCCGAACGCGAGGGCGAGCGCGCTATCGATCCACGACAGCCCGGTGAGGTACAGCGCCAGCAATCCAGCCACCAGGCCGATGGAGGAATAGGTGTCCGATTGCAGGTGCTTGCCGCCGGCCACGAGGGCGATGGACTGGTGGCGCTTGCCGACGTGGACGCTGTAGAGGCCCAATAGGTAGTTGACGGCCCCGGAGAGGGCGACAATCCAGATGCCCAGGTCCAGCTGCTGGATGGCGGAGGGGTAGAACAGGCGCTTCACCGCCTCGTAGATAATCATGATGCCGGCGATGATAATCATGATGCCTTCCGACGAGGCGGATATCAGCTCTATCTTGCCATGCCCGAACGGGTGGTCGTGGTCCTTGGGGCGGATGGCCAGGTGAAGGCTGAAAAGGCTGATGGCGCCGGCGGCGACGTTCACGATGCTCTCCAGGGCGTCCGTCAGGATGCCGACGGAGTTTGTCAGGAAATAGGCGGTGAACTTGGCGACCAGCAAGAGGGCCGACACCGTCACGATCCGGCGTTGTACCTTCAGTTTGATGTTATCCGCTTCCACGCTCATACGCTCTCTCTCTATTTTACCGTTAAAAATACTTGCCGCCGCGAATATAAGGGAAATGACGGATATCGCGCGCCTCGCGGCGTAATTTATTGCCGGAAAACCGCCCGGCGGCGCCTCGCGGGGGCGGATAGGCGCCTTTATTAGCCCTATTCCAACTTGTTGTAATATTCATCGGTCACAGGCTCCAGCCATTCATTGGATGTGTTTTCTCCGGGCACCTCAAAGGCGAGATGCGCGAACCAACTGTCCGCCGCCGCTCCATGCCAGTGCTTCACATTCGCCGGGATATGAACGACATCGCCCGGAAGCATCTGCACGGCAGGCTTTCCCCATTCCTGATACCAGCCCTTTCCGGCTACGCAGACCAGCATCTGTCCGCCTCCTTTGGTCGCATGATGAATGTGCCAGTTGTTGCGGCAACGCGGCTCGAAAGTGACATTGTTGAACGGTATCTGCTCCTTGGATATGGGAGCCAGATAGCTGTTGCCGATGAAATACTTGGCGTAAGCGGTATTCGGTTCGCCGATGGGGAATATCATTTCCCGTTGGAAAGCAGCCTTTCCGTCCGCTCCCGCCGTCTGTGTAATCTTTTCTTGTGCCATAATTCCTTGAATATTAGTTATTGTTACTACGAATAATAAATACAGTATCTTTTTCATATTCTTTAATTTATTGATTATACCCACTCCTGTGTTGCAAAGATACAGCGGCACGAGACAAAGCAAGATACACATATCCCCGATGTTTGTACCTATTTTACTGAAAAATCAATCCAACCCTTTTTCCCGCAACCAATCATACATCAGTTCCGCCACCTCCGCATTGTTCAAGTCCGACATCGGGAAGTGCGTGTTGCCCGCTACCCAAAGTCCTTTGCTTGCGCACTGCCGCCATGCCCGCCGGGATGTCTTTGACTGATGATTTACCACTGACGGCTCTCTCTGCCGCCTGCACTTTCTCCAACGCCGGGGACACGCAGATTGCCGCTCCGGTCAGTGCCGCCGCTTTCAGGAAACCACGGCGGGACATTTCTATTCGGTTGTCACTTTCTTTCTTCATGATGTGATACCTTTAATTCTCTGCCGCAAAGTTACCGGGCATTCTCTTTGGCAACCGTACCTGAACCACTGATAGAACAACCAATTTCGTAGGTGCATGGGGATAATCCTTGCCCCGCTCCCCGATTTTCCTTATCTTCGCAAACCTAAAAAGCTATATATGAAAGACAAGAAATATCTGTTATTCGATTTGGACGGCACGCTGACCGACCCATTCACCGGCATCACCCGCTCAGTGCAACACGCTTTGAAGCATTACGGTATTATCGAGAATGACCTCAACCTGTTGACCCCCTTTATCGGGCCTCCGTTAATCGACTCTTTTAGGGAAAGGTATCATTTCTCCGAAGAGCAGGCGAAAGAAGCCGTCTGCTATTACCGTGAATATTTCGTGGAAAAAGGTTGGTGTGAAAACAAGGTTTATCCGGGCATTCCAGAACTTCTGAAACACTTGCAGGAGGCTGGACGCAAGTTATATGTCGCAACTTCCAAGCCTACTCCATTTGCCGAGAAGATATTGAGCCACTTCAACCTTTCCCGCTATTTTGAGCGAATCGAGGGCTCTTCTCTTGACCACACGAAGATGCGGAAAGCAGAAGTAATGCAATCTCTTCTCGCTCAGGCAGGCATTACCGAAAAAGGGGAAGCCATAATGGTGGGCGACCGTAAGTATGATGTTATTGGAGCGCACGAAGTAAGCGTGGAATGCGTAGGTGTGCTGTATGGCTATGGTTCACGGGAGGAACTGATTTCTGCCGGAGCGGACTATGTCGTTCCATCCGTTGAAGCACTGTCTGCACTTTTCCGTTGAGGTGCATATTTAGTCGCCACCTCCAATCCGCCAGGAAAAGCACTGTTGATTCAGTCGGCAGCACAAATCCTGCAGGAGAAGCACTGTCGACTGAGTCAACAACACAAATCGGCGCGGAGAAGCACTGCTGATTCAGTCGACAGCACAAATCCTACAGGAAAAGCACTATTCCCGGCGGGGACAGCACGAATCCTACAGGATAACCACTTTCCCCGGCGGGGACGATGCCAATCGGCGCGGATAAGCACTTTCCCCTGCTTTTTCGAGGCAAATCCCGCGGAATTACCGAAAGGAAAGCTTATATTTGTCCTATATAATTAAGAACAAAATATGAGACGTCCACAGATAGTAGAACGCATACGCGAGGCATTGTCACGGGTCGCCCCGAACTCCAAGGCTATTTTATATGGAAGCGAGGCGCGCGGGGACGCACGTCCGGATAGTGACATAGACTTGTTGGTGCTGGTTGATGGCAACAAACTCAGCGTAACGGAGGAAGACCGCATCATAGCCCCTCTTTACGACATAGAGATAGAGACCGGCGTGCAGATTAACGCACGTGTCTTGCTGAAGAAGGTATGGGATAACTTGCCTTTCCGTACCCCGTTTCATATTCATGTAATGAAAGAGGGAATCGTATTATGAAAGAAGAGTTGAGCCTTGAAAATAGGGAGGCGTTGGTCGCTTATCGGTATCAACGTGCCCAAGAGACCTTGTCAGAGGTCCCTTTCTTAAATCAACAGGGATATTATAATACGGCGGTCAACCGCTTGTATTACGCCTGTTATTATGCGGTGACCGCCCTGCTTATCAAGCATGGGATAAGTCCCGCTACCCATGCGGGAGTCAAACAAATGCTGGGAATGCACTTCGTGGCTACCGGGCGTTTGCCACGGGAAATAGGACGCATATTCTCTCTGTTGTTTGAGCGCAGACATAGCAGTGACTATGATGATTTCGCATATTCAAGTGCAGAGGAAATAAATGAATTGATACCCAAAGCCGAAATATTCATAAGTGCCATTGGCGAGTTGTTGGAAAACGATGGAATTTCTTAACTTTGCGACAAGAACTTAAATGACAGGAGGAAACAACATGGAAGTAACCGTATCATTGGATAGCGTATGGAACTTGATTCAGTCGCTTAGCATCGACAACCAGAAATGGTTAGCTGATAAAGTATATGAAGAAATAGCGCACAAGCAACAGAAAGGCAAAGCGCTTGTCTTTCCGCACCGCCCCGCGGGCAAGGAAATTTCGCCGGAGGTGAAGGCGATGGTAACAGACCGCTTGCCCGTAGATATTGATATTGAGGCAGAACGGGAAAAAATGTGGGAGGAATGGGCTAAATGAAAATATTTTTAGACACGAATGTCTTAATAGACTATCTGAATAAACGAGAACCTTTTTTCGCGGAGGCTTCCCAAGTGATGGACTTATGCGTATCCAAGCAAGTGGAAGGTGTGCTATCTTCCCTGTCCGTCATCAATGCCGCTTATATTATGCGGAAAGCCTATCCTAAAGATTCATTATTGCTGAAAATAAGTTGGCTGACAGAGAAATTCGAGGTTTGCCCTATCAATAAGGAATCAATACAAAGAGCCGCGAATTCTCGTCCGTCCGACTTTGAAGATGCCGTGCAATACTTCTCCGCCCTGCAAGCAAATGCCGATCTTATCATAACCCGCGACGCCAAAGGCTTTATCGATTTTGATTTGCCCGTTATGACTCCGGAGGAGTTCCTTGCCCGTTGCGCGGAGTAATCCGTGAAGCGACAGAGCCACGTAGGTGCGTTGTCCGGGGAACATAGGTGCGTGGACGAAGTCACGTATGTTAAATCGTCCGCACACCTATGTTCCCCGGAAAACGCACGTATCTTCTCCGGCCCCGCTATCGGGTCAGCCGGTAGGCCTCTATCACGCACTCCAGGGCGCAGGCGTTGGCGGCGGCTCCCGCCCGGTGGAACGGGCCGTACCAATAGCAGCCGAAGCTGCGCGTGGCGGCGTCGTAATCCCGCGCGACGATCGACTCCGCGTTGCGGACGATGAAGTCCTTGTAGGCGGGGTTCTTCGTGATATCGTAGAGGAAGGCGAGGTGGCGGATGAAGATGCCCTTGAACTGCACGCCGTCGTTGCTGTCCTCTATCTGCGGGCGCATCTCCCGCAGGATGCCGTCGTCGGTCACGAGCCGCTCGTTGATGGTGGCGTCGGCTATCTTCCCGGCCAGTTCCAGGTACGACCGGTCGTCGGTCAGTAGATACATCTCGGCGAGCACGGCGATCGCCACGCCTTGGTTATAGGTGTAATGCTGGTCGCGGTTGGGGGTGCAGTCGTCCTTCGTGCCGTCCTCTATCTGGTAGATGTCCGTGTTGATCATGCCGGAGCGCGTGTACCAATCCACGTTCTTTTGGAACCAGTCCCGGTACGCGTTGTCGCCGGTGGCCTTGTGCAGGCGGATGGCCGTGAGCGAGAAGAGGTTGTTGGCGATGGAGTTCTTGTAGTGTAGCGGGTTCTTCTTCCAATAGATGCCGCCTCCGCAAGCCTCGCTCCAGCCGGTCGTCATGTCCCGGAAGATGGTCTCTGCCATGTCGAGGTACTTCCGCTCGCCGGTCAGGTGGAACGCCTCGATCCAGGCGAGCGCCCACCAGCCCTCGTCGTCGTAATAGTCGTTGATGAAATTGTCGCAATAGCGCGTCACGCCTGTCGAGTCGGCGCCCAACGGGTAGTGCCGGGCTTTCTCGAACACGTCCTCTACGACCCGCGGCACCTCCGGGTCGCCCGTCACGGCCCCGTAGCGGATCGTGGCGGTCAGCACGTTCGCGGAGTTCCACCATCCGGCGGTCTCCCAGATGCCGGTCGTATCGTTCCGCCAGCTGAGCGAGGTTTGTACACTTTCCCGCATCGCGCCCTCGAAGGGAGAGGAGGAGGGGGCGCAGGCCATCGTTGTGAGCGCGAGCGCGAGGCTCGCCAAGACTTGTTTGTATGACATGATGTTCTTTAATTTAGTTTCCGATTTGATTCGCCAACAAAGATAGGGGAACTTTTTGAACTTCGGCTAAACTTTGTACCTTTGTTCGTCGGAAGCGAGCGAACGCGCGCTCAGTATCACATTAATTTATATAGTTATGAGGAAGTATGTTTATTCTTTTCTTTTCGTCTTGTGCGCCCTGTTCACGGTGCGGGCGGAAACGATGGTCGTAGCGACCTTCAACATGCGGTATGCCAATAAGGAGGATTCGACGAACGGTAACGGCTGGGGGCAGCGGTATCCGTACATCGCCCAGCTGATCCAATTCCACGGGTTCGATATCTTTGGCACGCAGGAGTGTCTGTATCACCAGCTGCAGGACTTGAAGCGCTCGATGCCCGGTTATGATTATATCGGCGTGGGGCGCGAGGATGGCAAGCAGGCGGGCGAGCACGCCGCCATTTTCTATCGTACGGATAAGTTCGAGGTGCTGGAGTCGGGCAACTTCTGGCTCTCCGAGATCACGGATCGCCCGAACAAGGGTTGGGACGCCGTGCTGCCCCGTATCTGCACGTGGGGCGAGTTCCGGGATAAGGAGACCGGCTTCACCTTCCTGTTCTTCAACCTGCACATGGACCATGTAGGCGTACAGGCCCGCGCGGAGAGCGCGAAGCTGATCTTGAAGAAGATCAAGGAATTCCCGAAGAAGCTCCCGGCGATCCTGACGGGCGATTTCAACGTCGACCAGAACAACGAGTCGTATAAGCTGCTGGACAGCTCCGGCGTGATGCGCGATGCGTATGCCATCGCCGACTTCCGGTACGCCCCGACGGGCACTTTCAGCAGTTTCCATCCGGATATGAAGACGGAGAGCCGTATCGACCACATCTTCCTGACGAAGGAGTTCGAGGTGAAGAAATACGGCGTGCTGACCGATACCTATCGTTCGGAGGTGACAGGGAGCGAGCTCAAGGAGCGGAGCGGCAACTTCCCGAAAGAGGTATCCTTAAGCAAATACGCCGCCTGCGTGCCGTCCGACCATTTCCCGGTGGTGGCTATCGTGGAGGTGAAATAAGCCTTATTTATACCGTTCTTAGCATGGGCGATATAAGGAGTTGATGATGCCCATCGTAAGGATCTCACCATGGGGAATATGAGATGCTTATGATGGGCATTCTTTATCTTGCCAGTAGGATGACGGGGTTGTCTTCTTCCGTGAGCTTTTCCAGGGCCTTGATTTCTTCCGGCCATTCCTCGTTCCGACCGTTTCGCTCGAACCATTCTACTATCGTACTCGCGGGGATCAGCTGGGCGAACTCTCCGGAAGGTGAGGCGAAGGATGGCTGTAGCGGCAGGAAATGATGAAGGTCGTCGTATACGCCTTCCTTGAAAGACGCCACTTTTGCCTCCGCGCTTTCCTTGTCGTATATCGCGTTATACACGTCCCATTCCTCTGGATGATGTAAATTGACCACGAACCGCAGCCATAGCAGGCGGTCGCTCTCATATACGTCCAAAGGATAGATGGCCCGGTCTTTCTCCGGTTGATACCGGTCTTTCCGGTCCCAGCGCATGGCGCCGAAGTCGAGACGCTTCACGGGAACCAGCCCGCTCGTCGTCACCCGGTAAATCGTATCGTTGAATGTCTCTCGGAATAGAAGCTCTTCCCCTTTGTGCCAGAAGATTTGCTCCGAGGGTACCAAGCAATTTTGGCGACCGTCCTTATAGGTCATATAAATAGCGTCGTAGCCAGTCTCCTCGTTTTTGCGTGCGTTCATTCGCTGGATATCCGCCATCGCTCCTGATAAGGGGCTGACCGTTTCTCCCCGCGAGGGGAACACGCTTAGCAGCGAGTCGCCTTGATACACCAAGATCCGGTCCGGTTTGTTGAGCGTGGCGGGCAGATGGGTTACCAATAGACTATCGTTCAGATAATCGTAAGTGTCGATGCCATATAATCCGTCGGTCATTTCCCGGTCTTGATGGTCGCCTACGAATCTCCCTGCGGTATCGTAGATGACCGACCGGCCATTTCCCGCCGGAAAATAGATATGTCCCGCCGCGGCGTTCAGCCAGCCGGAAAGGGATAAGGCGCCTCGCGGATCGTTCCCGATATGGCCGATGGAGCATAGGAAGCGTCCGGTGGATTTATCGAACGCCATGCATCGATTCGGCCGCGAGGAGACGATCAGTCTGTCACCCGCGATCCAGACGGTAGGGTTGTCCCCAACTAATGAGGAGTCGGTCGTTTCCAACGGTACATAACGTATTTGCCGGAAATAATCCGAGGCTTTTAAGGAAGAGGGATGCCGATATGCCTCCTCGATAGGGATTATTTTCAAGTCTTTTTCGTCCGCTTCTTCCTTTCGCACGCATGAAAGAAGCCCGCACGAGCATAATAAGGCTATGCCCGCGATGTGTCTCATCGCTATGTTCATGATGTTTAAATGATGAATGGGTTAATATTGAGCGCGTTTTGATTTACGCGTTTTCTTGTGTTTTCGATAAGGAAGCCAATCCGCCGATCGCTCCCAAGTTCATCGTATCTAACGCCGAGCTTGGGACAATCACCATGGAGCCTTTCTCCTTCAGTCCTTCGAACAGCATGTTCATGCCACGCAGGTGCAGGGCGACGGGATTATCGGTGTATTCTTTGCTGGCTTGCGCGAATTTCTCCGCGATCTCTGTCTCGGCGGTTCCGAGGATGACACGCGCCCTTCTCTCTCGTTCCGCTTGCGCCTCCTTGCTCATGGCTTCCGCTAAATCGACGGGTATCGCTATGTCCTTGATGCCGACGGTTTGGCAAGTGATGCCCCATGGGCTCGTATTTTGATCCAATAGTACTTGTAAGTCCTCCGCTATTTTATCCCTTTCTTGCAGAAGCGTGGATAGCTCGTGCTTCCCGATCGTATCTCGCAAGCCCGTTTGTGCGATGTGTTCGATGGCCTCTTGATAATCTTGCACTTCCAAGGCGGCTTTCTCGACGTCCCAGACGGTCCAATAAACCACGGCATCTACGTTTACGGGAACCGTGTCTTTGGTCAATGTTTGCTCGGCCTTGAATACGCTTACCCGCACGCGCTGGTCGACGTAGGCGGAAACGCTGTCGACTATGGGCCATATAAAAAAGAGTCCGGGGCCTTTCAATCCTTTAAATTTTCCCATACGTAAAACGACCGCGTGCTCCCATTGGTCGGCGATCCGGATGGAGGCGGATAATAAGCCGCATGCGGCAAGAATGACCAGCGTCGTCATGATTCCGACAGCATGCAGTACGTAGAGCGCTGACGACAGAACGATGGCCAACAAAAAGATAGAGATGGATACGGGGTTGGCCCACCCGTTGTTTTTCAGATTACTTTTCATGGTGATGCTTGTTTAGTATTTCACATTGAGATAATTCAGCCTTTATATCTTCGATCGTAAAGCCATAGGCGGCCGCTACTGTCGCGAATTGGTTACATAGATCGGTTAGCTTCCTCGCCCGGTCTTTCTCCGAGAGAAGGTTGTCCACACGATTGATGTAAGTACCTGATCCTTGATGGGTGGTCAACACGTTTTTAATCTCTAACTCTTTGTAGGCTTTCGATACCGTGTTGAGGTTCACTTTCAACGTTACGGCAAGCGCCCTTACCGTAGGCAATTGCTCGCCTAATTTTAATTGCCCTGTCTCTATCCCAAATAGGATTTGATCGATTATTTGTCGATAGATAGGAACCCCGTTCGAATAATCTAACACGAATGAAATCATATTGTACTATTTGTATAGTACAAACGTACAAAATATAAATGGAAGGAGAATGCTCTTTTGGTTTATTTAACGGAAGGTGGGAAGAGACGCATTCTATTCAAACAGAAAAAGCATGCGGACCCTTCGTGTCGTCCACATGCTTTTTCTTTATTAGATACACGGCCTTATATCTTGCCGGTCGAGGCTTTATCGGGATTTACCTCACGGGGATTTTCTGGATACGGCGTGCGTGGCGGCCGCCCTCGAAGGGGGTATCCAGGAAGACCTCGATGATTTTCCGCGTGTCCTCCAGGCTGATGAACCGGCCCGGTACGACGACTACGTTCGCGTCGTTGTGGGCGCGCGCCAGCTGGGCGATGTCCGACCGCCAGCAGAGGGCGGCGCGTACGCCCTGGTGCTTGTTCAGGGTCATGCCGATACCATTGCCGGTGCCGCAGATCGCGATGCCCGGATAGACCTCGCCGCGCTCGATGGCTTCCGCCATGGGGTGGGCGTAGTCCGGATAGTCGCAACTGTCCGACGAGTAGGTCCCGAAATCCTTGTACGACAGCCCTCGCGCGTCGAGGAGGGTCTTGATGTATTCTTTCAGCTCATAGCCCGCGTGATCGCTACACAATCCTATCATATTCCTTGTTATGCTAACAGTTCCTTAACTTGGTTGTATACATTCTGGGCGGTGAAGCCTAACTTCTCGTCCAATACCTTATACGGCGCGGAGAAACCGAACGATTCCAATCCCCACACCTTGCCGTCCGGGCCGACCAGGCCTTCGAGGTTGACGGGCAATCCGGCGGTCAGGCCGAATTTCTTCGTTCCAGCCGGCAGGACGCTCTCTTGGTATTCCTTGCTTTGCGAGCGGAACAGCCCCTCGGAAGGAACCGATACGATGCGTACCTTGATGCCGTCCGCGCGAAGCAACGCCGCGCCATCCACCAGCGTGGAGACCTCCGAGCCGGAGGCGAGCAGGATGACATCCGCGTCGGCGTCCTCGTTGACGATATACGCTCCCTTTTCCGTCGGCAAGGCCTCTTGGTAGCGGTTTTCGCGCGCCGGCAGTTCCGTGATGTTTTGCCGCGAGAGGATTAGCGCCGTCGGGGTGTCGTTGTTCTCCATCGCCAGCTTCCAGGAAACGGTCGTCTCCGCCGAGTCGGCCGGGCGAAGGACGAGCATCGAGGCGCGTCCCTGATGATTCTTCATCTTTTCCAGTAAGCGGACTTGCGCCTCTTGCTCCACCGGCTCGTGGGTCGGGCCGTCCTCGCCGACGCGGAAGGCGTCGTGCGTCCAGATGAATTTCACGGGTTGCCGCATCAACGCCGCCATGCGCAGGGCGGGTTTCATATAGTCGGAGAAGACGAAGAAGGTGCCGCAGGCCGCGATGACGCCGCCGTGCAGCGACATGCCGATGCAGACGCAAGCCATCGTGAGCTCCGCCACGCCCGCCTGGAAGAAGGCGCCGCTGAAGTCGCCCCGCGTGAAGGCGTGTGTCTTTTTCAGGAAACCGTCCGTCTTGTCGGAGTTCGACAAGTCGGCCGAGGCCACGATCATATTCTCGACACGCGTAGCCAGGACGCCCAGCACCGTGGCGGAAGCCCCGCGCGTCGCTTGGTTCGCTTTCTGCTCGATGCCCGCCCAGTCGATATCGGGCAGCTGGCCGGAGAACCACCGCTCCAGCTTCTCGGCCTTTTCGGGATAGGCTTTCGCCCACGCCTCCTTGGCGGCGTAGCGACCGGCCATGATAATCGACAGTTCTTTCCGCCGGCGGGCGTAAAGCTCGGCTACCTCGGGGAAGATCGTGAACGGATGCTCGGGGTCGCCGCCCAGGTTCTTGATGGTCTCGGCGATGGACGCGCCGGCGTTCGACAGCGGTTGTCCGTGGGTGGACACCTTGTTCTCGTAGCTGCTTCCGTCGGCTCCCCGCGCTCCCTTGCCCATCAGGGTGTGGCCGATAATCAGTGTGGGGCGTCGCGTCTCGGCTTTCGCCTCGCGGAGGGCGTCGCGGATTTCCTCTACGTCGTTGCCGTCGATTTCGATCACTTTCCAGCCCCAGGCGATGTATTTCATCGCGATATCCTCGTCGTCAACTTCCTCTACGGTGGTGGAGAGCTGCACGTTGTTCGCGTCGTAGAACATCACCAGGTTGTCCAATCCCAGCGTCCCGGCTACGCGGCCGGCGCCTTGCGAGATTTCCTCCTGGATGCCGCCGTCGGAGATGTAGGCGTAGATGGTCTGGCCCATCACCTCTTCTCCCAAGCGGGCTTGCAGGAACTTGGCGGCTATCGCGGCGCCCACGGCGTAGGTGTGTCCCTGTCCTAATGGGCCGGAGGTGTTCTCGATGCCCCGCTCCACGTTCACCTCGGGATGGCCCGGCGTGGGGCTGCCCCATTGGCGGAAGGCTTGCAGTTCCTCCATCGTGAATTTGCCGCTCAGCGCCAGCACGGCGTAGAGCATGGGCGACATGTGTCCGGGGTCGAGGAAGAAGCGGTCGCGCCCTTCCCAGCGCGGGTTCTCGGGGTCGTATATCAGGAACTCGGAGAACAGCACGTTCACGAAGTCGGCGCCGCCCATGGCGCCACCCGGGTGGCCGGATTTCGCCTTCTCCACCATCGACGCGGCCAATACGCGGATGTTGTCGGCCGCCTTGTTCATAAGTTGAGTATCGTTCATTGTTATAATTTGATGAGTTTATGGTTCTGTTCGCGAAAATACATAAAAATCCCCGAAAGGCAGTCTTTATCCGCTGGAAAGAATGGGGCGTTTTTCAAAGAGTTTTTACAAAAGGATAGCGAAACGCATGTTTTTGTAGCAGAATTTAGCTGGAAAGTCTAAAATCTACCATTTGGATGTTTTCAGCGTCTGGAACGAGCAAAATGATAGATTTTGGGGTTTCCAGCGTCTGGAAGGCCTAAAATCTTGGATTTTGAGGTTTCTCGGAGCGAGAATGTCCAAAATCTTGGATTTTGACGTTTCCAGTGGTTGGAAAGCCTAAAATCTTGGATTTTGACGTTTCCTGTGACTGGAAAGTCTAAAATCTTGGATTTTGACGTTTCCAGCCACAAGAATGTCTCCAATCATAGATTTTGGGGTTTCTCGCTTAGCGAAGCTTCCGCGCCCCGTCGCTGATGACCACGTCGTACACCTTGGGCTCGCGGCCGAACTTCTCCTTGTAGGCGGAGGTGGCTTTCGCTATAAAGCCGTCGTAGAGCTCCTCCTTCACGAGGTTGATGGTGCAACCGCCGAAGCCGCCGCCCATCACGCGCGAGCCGGTCACGCCGCATGCCTTGGCGATGTCGTTCAGGAAATCCAGTTCCTCGCAGCTCACCTCGTAGAGGCGGCTCATGCCGTGGTGCGTCTCGTACATCTTTTGGCCAACGGTCTCGTAGTCGCCCCGTTCCAACGCGTCGCACACGTCGAGCACCCGCTGGATTTCCTCGATGACGTATTCAGCCCGCATGTAGTCCTCTGCGCTGACTTTCTCTTTGACTTCGTCTAACATCTCCTTCGTCGCGTCGCGCAGGAACTCGACCTCCGGATGACGCTCGCGGATGGCCGCCACGACATGCTCGCACGACTGGCGGCGCTTGTTGTAGGCGGAGGAGGCCAGCTCGTGCTTCACCACGGAGTCCAGCAATACCAGTTTGTAGCCTACCGGGTTGAAGGGGTAGTATTTGTACTCCAGCGAGCGGCAATCGAGGCGGATCAGGCTGCCCGCCTTCCCGAAGATGGAGGCGAATTGGTCCATGATACCGCAGTTCACGCCGATATAATTGTGCTCGGTGGCCTGCCCGATTTTCGCCAGCTCGAACTTGTCGATACCGAGGTCGAACAGCTCGTTCAAGGCGAACGCGTAGGTGCTCTCCAGCGCGGCGGAGGAGGACATGCCCGCCCCGAGGGGCACGTCGCCCGCGAATACGGTGTCGAAGCCGCGCGGCTCGCCGCCGCGCTTGCTTATCTCGCGGCATACGCCGAAGATGTAGCGCGCCCAGCTGGCCGCGGGGGCTTCCTCCTCGGTCAGCCCGAACTCGGCGTAATCGTCGAGGTCGAGCGCGAAGGCGCGTACCTTGTCCGTCCCGTTGGGCTTGATTTCCGCGATCATGCCCTTGTCCACGGCGCCGGGGAAGACGAAGCCGCCGTTGTAGTCCGTGTGCTCGCCAATCAGGTTGATACGGCCGGGCGAGGTGTAAAAGACGCCCTCGCTATGAAACAACTCGTTGAATTTCTCTTTGATTTTCTCTTTCATCATATCTTTGTCGTTTAGGGTGATTATATGGCACGCTGATAACACGGATTAAGCAGATTTACGCAGACTTATTTTATTATAAATCAATAAAAGAATCTGTGTTTATCTGCTTAATCCGTGTTATCAGCGTGCCTTTTTCGAAATTAGACACACTTCTCTCATTAAAAGATTCTCATCAGTCTACCGGGATGTCCTTGTTGACGTTCTTGCTGCCGGCGATCGCGTAGTAGAACAAATACGCGAAGCTGATGGCCGGTACCCAGTAAGAGGTCATGAACGACGTAGCGTCGGCGATCGCGTTCTGGATCTGCGGGAAGATACCGCCACCGCAAACCATCATCATGAAGATACCGGAAGCCGCGGCTACGTATTTACCCAAGCCCTCGACAGCCAGGTTGAAGATGCCGCCCCACATCACGGACGTGCACAGACCGCACAATACCAGGTACAGCGCGTTGATAGGTACTTCCACCATGCCGAACGACAAGGCGCCCGTCGCGCTGGTCTCTAACACCGGCATCGATACCGTAGAGGTAATCGGGGAGAAGATGGCGAGCAATACCAGGCAGAAGCCGATGGCGGAAGCGCCGGACAGCATCGCCTTGCTGGATACCTTCGAACCGATGGTGGCGCCGATGAAACGGCCGATAAGCATCAGGAACCAATACGTGCCGCCTACGAAACCGGCCGTCGCCGCGCTCAGCCCGACCTCGGGGTCGGAGAGGAACAGGATCATCGTGCCCGGGATACCGACCTCGATACCTACATAGATACCGATACCGATCGCGCCCATGACGAAGTGGCGGAACGCCCACGGGGAGTGTTCGTATTTCACCTCTTTCGTAGCGTAGGGCTCCGGGATGGCGACGAAATATAATACGACAAAGATCACGGCGAAGATACCCATGGCGATATACATCACCGGATAAACGTTCGTGATGTTGGCTTTCGATACGTCGCCCACCAAGGCGCCTACCAGCATCGGGACGATCGTGGCGCAGAGCGAGTTCAGCGTTCCTCCTGTTTGGATCAGCTGGTTACCCTTGTTGCCGCCGCCACCCAAGGTGTTCAGCATCGGGTTTACCACCGTGTTCAGGATACACATACAGAAACCGGCGATGAACGCGCCCAGTACGTAAACGCCAAAACTCTCGGCATAACCGGAGAGCACCTGGATGCCCACGCCGATAAAGCCGATGATGATACCCAGCAGGGCCGTTTTCTTGTAACCGATTTTCTGGATGAGCTTGCCGGCCGGGATACCCATGAACAGGTAAGCGGCGAAGTTGGCGAAGTTACCCAACATTCCCTCGAAGTTCGACGCTCCGAATTGATTCTTCAATACCATCCCCATCGGGGCCGCCAGGTTCGTGACGAACGCGATCATCGCGAATAGGATGACCATCATCACGATAGGCAGAGTGTAATTTTTCTGTTCTGTTGTAGCTACCATTTTTTAATTGTTTTTTTAATGATTATATGACTGAATTATATTTGTTCTACGCTGAATCGATAGATAGTGGTGCTTTGGAACACCTCGCCCGGCCGGAGCAGGGTTGTCGGATAGTCCGGGTGATTGGGGCTGTCGGGGAAGTGCTGCGTCTCCAGGCAGAGCGCCGCCCGCTCCGGATAGCGTTGCCCGTTCTTCCCGACAAGGTTGCCGGTCATCCAGTTGCCGGTATATAGTTGCACGCCCGGTTGGGTCGTGTACACCTCCATGGCGATACCCGTCCGGGGCGACAGGCAGCGGGCGCAGAAAGACAGCTCGTCGCCTTCCTTATTTAATATATAGGTATGATCGTACCCCTTGCCGATGCGCAGTTGTTCGAAATCGTCGTTGATGCGCTCGCCTACCTCGTGCGGCGTGCGGAAATCCATCGGCGTGCCTTCCACTTTCTCTTTCGGTCCGTAAGGAATCGCCGTCTCGTCGGTCGGCAGGTAATAATCGGCGTTGATGGTGAGCAGGTGGTCGCCGATGTACGGGTCGCCCGCTCCCGATAGGTTGAAATACGAGTGATTGGTCAGGTTGAGCACGGTTGGCTTGTCGGTGGTCGCCCGGTAATGGATCGCCACCGCGTTGTCGTCGGTCAGGTGATAGGTGACTATTGTTTTCAATTCGCCCGGGAATCCTTCCTCGCCATCCGCCGCGGTGTAGCGCAGCTCGATGGTCCGCTCGTCTACTTGCGTCGCGTCCCACACCACGGCGTTGAATCCTTTGATGCCTCCATGCAGGCAGTTCGGCCCGTTGTTGATGGGCAGCTTGTCGTAGGTGATGCCGTCGATCGAGAACTTGCCCTTGGCGATCCGGTTGCCGTAGCGACCGCAAATCGCGCCGAAGTAAGGCTCCTCGGAAGCGAGGTACGCGTCGATGGAGTCGTGGCCCGTGACCACGTCCGTCATCTTCCCCTCTTTATCCGGAACCATCAAGGAAACGATCTTGGCGCCGTAATTCGTGATCGCGACTTCCGCCCCCGATTCGTTGCGCAGGATGTAAAGCGCTGTCTCTTTGTTGTCTATTTGTTCGCGAAAGTTGTCCGGGGATAAGCCCGAAAGCGTTTGAATGTTCTTCATGCTATCACTATATCTTAAAATTGCGTGTAAAAGTAGCTTTCTTCTTTGTATTTGTATGCTTTCCGGATGATGTTTTAGAACATAATTTGGCGTGAAGAGGGATAAAAAGGCGCTCGTAGGCTTCCGTGTAGTGATAAATATGTCCGAAGCGCCGTTCTTTCCGGAATTATTTCCCTATTTTTGTGTCTTAAACAATTCAACTAAATTAAAGAAGAATATGGAAAACACTCGTCGTTCATTCTTGAAAAAAGTATCTGCCGCCGGTCTGGGAGCCGCGGGATTGGCTATGGCAGGAAACGCGGGGGCGGAGACATCGATCCCGTCCGAGCCGCAAAAGAAGAAAACAGCCGGTAAGGATGATGGGAAATTGCGTTTCGGGTTTATCGGGACGGGATCGAGATGCCAGGAGCATATTAATAATGTATTGGCGATTCCCGGAAATAAGATCGTGGCGATTTGCGATATTCAGCAAGCCTCGATTGACCGGGCCTTGAAGCATATCTCCCAATTTAATGTGCCGGCGCCGAAGGTTTATAAGGGCGGGGAGCGCGAGTTCGAGAATATGTTGAACAACGAGGAGTTCGATTGCGTGATTATCGCGAGCCCGTGGGAATGGCACGTACCCATGTCTGTCGCGGCCATGAAGGCGGGTGTTCCGTATGTAGGCGTGGAAGTTTCCGCCGCGAATACCGTGGAGGAATGTTGGGATTTGGTGAATGTGTCGGAGGCTACGGGTAGCCAATTGAATATTTTGGAGAATGTTTGTTACCGTCGCGATTGCATGGCCGCCTTGAATATGGTCCGTCAGGGATTGTTTGGCGAGATGTTGCACGCTACCTGCGGATATGAGCATGATTTGCGCGACGTGAAGTTTAATGACGGCGAGCATTATAATTACCAGCCCGGAGGGGATTTGCGGATGGGACCGACCGCTTATTCGGAGGCGCAATGGCGTACGAATCACTCGGTGCACCGGAACGGGGATGTCTATCCGACGCATGGCATCGGTCCGGTGGCTCATTGCTTGGATATCAATCGGGGGAATCGTTTTGTATCGTTGTCGGCGATGGCTACCCAGTCAAGGGGGTTGCATAAGTTTATCGTGGATAACGGAGGCGAGAATCATCCGTTGGCGAAGGTGCGTTTCAACTTGGGCGATATCGTGACCTCGATGATTAAATGTGCGAACGGACAGACAGTTATCGTGACGCATGATACGAATTCCCCGCGTCCTTACTCGTTAGGTTTCCGCATCCAAGGAACCGAGGGCTTGTGGATGAACGATGGCGACCACGTCTATGTGCAAGGCAAGTCCAAGCCGCATCGTTGGGATGATTCCGAGGAGTGGTTCAAGCAATACGATCATCAATTATGGGCGCGGCATGCGGCCGAGGCATCGGAAGCGGGCCATGGAGGTATGGACTACGTGATGATGTATGATTTCATACAAGCGATACGGAACAAGCAACCGGCGCCGATGGATTGTTACGACGCCGCGGCGTGGAGCGCGATCTCCGGCTTGTCGGAGATGTCTATCGCCCGGGGAGGCGCGTTGGTCGATTTCCCGGACTTTACACGTGGAAAATGGATTAACTTCCAGCCTAAATTCGCTTTATAATAAGGAATAATTAATCAACTTATAAATTCGTACTATGAAGACAACAAGAAGAGATTTCCTGAAGACGCTTGGAGGGATCGCGGTCTTTACGATTGTGCCGCGTCATGTGTTGGGCAAGGGGTTCATCGCTCCGAGCGATCAATTGACCAAAGGAATTATCGGTACGGGTGGAATGGGCCGTGGGCACGTGGATTATGCCGGGACTCGTCTGGTTGCCGTATGCGATGTCGATAAAAATCATTTGGAATTAGGCAAGCAACTGGTAAAGGAGAAAATTGCCGCGTATCATGATTTCCGTGATTTGATTTTGGACCCGAACGTGGATATCGTTCATATTGCTACTCCGCCGCATTGGCATGGGATTATGTCCGTGGAAGCGGCCAAGGCCGGAAAGGATATTTGGTGCGAGAAGCCGATGACCCGTACGATTGGGGAAGGTAAACGGGTGATGGAGGCCGTGAAACAATACGGACGGATGTTTCGTTTGAACACTTGGTTCCGTTTTACCGATACGTTCTATGGTTTAGGAACACCCGTGAAGCCCTTGAAGAAATTGGTGCAAAGCGGCTTGTTAGGTTGGCCGTTGAAGGTGACAATCAGCAAGCATACCGGTTTCGACTGGAAGTTCTATTGGGTCGGCAAAGAGTATTTGGAGCCTCAGCCGGTTCCGAAGGAATTGGATTACGATTTCTGGTTAGGTCCGGCGCCTTATAAACCCTATAACGCGCACCGTGTACACCAGACTTTCCGTGGCTATTGGGATTATGATGGCGGAGGATTAGGTGATATGGGGCAACATTATATCGATCCCGTCCAATATTTCCTGGGCAAGGATGATACCAGCCCGATAAAGGTGGAGGTAGACGCTCCGCAACAGCATCCGGATGCCGTGGGAACATGGCGTTCCATCACTTATACGTACGAGGATGGTTGCCAAATCGTGTTATGGGGTGGTGATTTTGGCGATCCGAATACACCTTATATCTCCGGGCCTAAGGGAAATGTATATAAGAATTTTGTATGCGACATTCCGGATTGGGAGAAGAAGTTATCCGATTATCCGGAGCCGGAACCGCAGGTGACGGATTTCATAGAGTGCATTAAGACTCGTCAGCCTTTTGCCTTGAACGAGCGTAATGGTTTCCGTTCCGCTACGATCGTGAATATGGGTGCCGTGGCTTTACGTTTGAACCGTACGTTGCATTTCGATCCCGTAAAATTAGAGTTTATCAATGACGAGGCCGCCAATCGTTTGCTGGATCAACCGATGAGAGCGCCTTGGAATATATAATATAAGGTAGAGAATCTTCTAAACTTAAAATTGAAGAACACATCATGAGAAAAGTATATATATCGATTGCCGGTTTATTGTTGTGCGGAAGTTTATTGATGGCGCAAAGTCCGGCTAACCGTACGGTGAATACGATCGTGGCGGATGTGTTGGCGCAAATGCCAGCGGAGCAACAGGCCGAATACGATAAGTTGATTCAAGATTTGAGTACGGCAGGAGAGGCGGGTGTCTTGGGATTAGTGGAAAAGATAAACGCTCCGGGAAAAGGAAGCAACGCAAATGTGGATTACGCGTTGAGTGGATTGACGCATTATGTGATGGCGAAAGGCGAGGAAAGCGTGCGCCTTGTTGTCGCGAACGCTTATCTGAAGGCTTTGGAAAAGGTGGAAGAGCGGGAGACGAAAGCTTTTATCATTCGCCAGATCCAATTATTGGGGGAAGATGAATGTGTGGATACGCTTGTCGATTGTTTGAATGACGAGAGCTTGAGCGGTCTGGCGGCCCGCGCTTTATCCGCTATTGGCACGGAGAACGCTCAAAAGGCATTGGTCGCTTCTTTGAAGCGTCGTTCCGGTACGCCGAAGACACAAAAGGATATCATCCGGGCGATCGCGGATGTGCCGACCGTGGAGGCGGAGCCCGTTTTGAAGGCGATGCTGGGAACGGAGGATGAGAATTTGCGGAAGGAGCTTTTATATGCGTTAAGTCGTGTAGGTACTAAGGCTTCTTTGGAGGATTTAGCGGATGCCGCGGAACAAGCGGGATATACGATGGAGAAGACGGGTGCGAACGAGGCTTATATCGCGTTGATCAAGCGAGTCTTGGAGCAAGGTGACGCAAGCGAGGCGGAGAAAGCCGCGAAAAGTTTGCTGAAGAAAGCGACGAAAGCGGGTGCGACGCAAACCCGTGAGGCGGCTTTGCAGATTCTGCTGGCCGCCAATCCTGAGAATGCGATGAAGACGGCATTAGCGGCTTTGAAGGATACGAATAAGGATTATCGGAACGCGGCGCTGAATTACGCTTCCGCTTTCGCGAATCAAGAGTTCTATATCGAGGTGATGAAGCACATGATGAAAGCGAAGCCCGAGGTGAAAGTGGACATCTTGAACTGGATGGGACGTGAAAGCAAGATATCTTCCAAGCATGATTTGATTAAGAATTTGGAGATCCGTTTTGATTTACCTGCCCGTCAGGTATTCTTGGATCAGTTGAAGGATGAGAGTTTCGATGTACGTCAGGCCGCGGTATGGGCGTTGGTGAAGATCGGTGATAAGAGCGTGATCCCCTCTTTGGCGGATTTGCTGAAGAGTGCTGATAAACAAGATATCCTATTGGGGCAAGACGCGTTAATGGCTTTTAACGGTGATATCGACCAAGCGGTGGCTAAGGTCATACCTACCGCTACTGACGCTGGAAAGATCGCGGGATTGGAATTGTTATCGATCCGTATGGCGGACGCGAACCTGAATACGGTATTGGAGCAGATTAAGTCGGGTTCTCCGGAGGTAAAGGTTGCCGCTTATGCCGCGTTGAGGAATGTTGTCGCCGAGAAGGACTTTACGTTGTTGTGCGGTATGCTGGAAACGGCGGACGACTCGGCTATCGCCCCGCTGCAGGACGCTATTATCGCGTCTCTTTCTAAATTGTCCGCAGCGACGCAAGTATCGAACATCGATAGGCGGATGATACAAGCGGGCGATAGCAAGAAACATCTTTATTATAAGGTATTGGCCGCTACTGGCGATCCAAAGGCGTTGACGACGATCGTGAACGGTTTTAAGGAGAATGATGGCGTGGCGAAAGAGGCGGCTTTAGAGGCTTTGCTGGTATGGCAAGGAGTTGATGCCGCGGATGAATTATTTGCGATATGCAAAAGTAATCCTTCGGCGGAAGTATTCGATAAAGCGTTGAAACGGTATGTCCAATTGGTCTCGAATCCGGCTTATACGGGAGAGAACCGTCTGTTGCGTTTGCGGAAAGCGATGGAGATCGCTCGTTCGGACGAGCAAAAGGTATTGATCTTGAAAGAGATTCAGCAAACAGGTACATTCTTGGCGTTGATGTACGCTTCCGAGTTCTTGGACGCGAGTGATGCGGGTGTCCGTTCGGCGGCGGTTTACGCGGTATGGAACATCGCTAGGAACCATCCGGAATATACGGGCGATAACGTAAAAGCGATTTTGAACCGTTTGTTGACGTTGTTTGATGGCGCTGACACTCGTTATGATATCGATGCCTTAAAGCAACATTTGGCGGCGATGCCGGACGAGACGGGATTCGTGTCCATCTTTAATGGTAAGGATCTGACCGGCTGGAAAGGTTTGGTGGAGAATCCGATTATCCGTGCGAAAATGAAACCCGCTCAACTGGCGAAAGCGCAAGAGAAAGCGGACGAGAATATGCGTCGGGATTGGAAAGTGGAGAACGGCTTATTGGTATTCGATGGCACAGGATACGATAATCTGTGTACGGTGAAGCAATATGGCGATTTCGAGATGTATGTCGATTGGATGTTGGATCCGAAAGGCCCGGAGGCCGATGCGGGTATTTATTTGCGGGGTACGCCCCAAGTGCAGATTTGGGATACCGCTCGTGTGAATGTGGGTGCGCAAGTGGGTTCTGGCGGTTTATATAATAATCAAGTGAACGAGAGCAAACCGTCGAAAGTGGCCGACAATAAGTTGGGCGAATGGAATACGTTCTATATCAAGATGGTTGGCGATCGGGTAACGGTTGTGCTGAACGGTGAGAAGGTGGTGGATAACGTGATTCTTGAGAATTTCTGGGATCGTAGCTTACCGATCTTCCCGGTAGAGCAGATTGAGTTGCAGGCGCATGGAAGCAAGGTTTATTACCGTAATATTTATGTAAAGGAATTGAAACGGCAAGAACCTTTTAAGCTATCCGAGGAGGAGGCGAAAGAAGGTTTCGAGATCTTGTTTGATGGTACGAACATGCATGCGTGGACAGGCAATACGGTCGATTATATCTTGGAGGATGGCTGTATCTCGTGTGTGCCGACAAAAAGTTTCGGCGGGAATTTGTATACCAAGAAAGAATACGGAAACTTTATTTATCGCTTCGACTTTCAGCTGACCCCGGGAGCGAATAATGGCATTGGCATTCGTACGCCGATGGAAGGAGACGCCGCTTACGTGGGTATGGAGATTCAGGTGCTGGATTGCGAGCATCCGATTTATAGCGATATAACGCCTTTGCAACACCATGGATCGGTTTATGGAATCATCCCGGTGAATGAGAAGCATAAGCAAGCGATCAAGTCGGCGGGTGAGTGGAACAGCGAGGAGATCATGGCGGATGGCGATCATATCCGTGTGACGGTAAATGGGGTCGTGATCTTGGACGGAAATATCCGGGATGCCGTGAAGAACGGGACACCGGATGGAAAAGAGCATCCGGGATTGTTTAATAAGAAAGGACACATCGGCTTCTTGGGGCATGGTTCTCCCGTGAAGTTTCGGAATATTCGTATCAAAGAATTGAAATAGCGAATATGTGGGTATAAAAAGAAAGGGCATCGATTTTATATCGTCAATGCCCTTTCTTTTTTACTCGTTTCTTTCTCGGTTTTTACTTCTTAGGACCGTTCATCGCCTCTAATAGGAATTTGCCAGGTTTGAATTTTACGGTCGTGCGTGGTTGGATCATTACCGGAGTGCCGGTTTTGGGATTACGAGCCAAGCGTTGGCTCTGTGGTCTAGGAGTCATGGTGCCAAATCCAACGAGAACGACATCTTCTCGTTTAGATAAACACTCTGTCACGGTTTCGATGTAAGCATCCAACACTTTCTTCACCTCTTGCCTTTGTAGGCCGCTCTTCCCCATTAAAGCGTCTATTAACTCTGCTTTGTTCATAAATGATGTTTTTAATAAATTAAGTCATCTTCGTCTGTTTTTTGGGTAATAGGAATAGACATGAATATCCCTCTTTCCAATACACATCAAAGACTGATTTATTTAGTAAACAGAAACAAATAGAATTTGTTATGAATTGTGCTGTAAAAAATGTTAACCTTTGGATGATATGCGGATATTTTTCCCTATTTGTGGCTTGGGGGCGTCGCAAGGGCGGTTCGAGCTACGAAAGAACGGCGATTCCGGAACGGCATCATTGCAGGGAGAGCTATTTATGATTATTTTTGCCCGCAAAAAATAGGTCATGAGAATAGAACAGAATTATTCGTTGGAGAAGCATAACACCTTTCATCTTCCGGTGCGGACTCGTTGGTTCATGGAGTATGACTCGGAGGAGGAATTAGGGCGGATCTTGCGGGATGAGTATTTTCAAGAATGTTTGTCGTTGCATATTGGCAGCGGAAGCAATCTTTTGTTTATAAATGATTATAATGGGATTATCGTACATTCCCGGATAAAGGGAATCTCGGTGGAGAGAGAGACGGACACGTCTGTATGGCTTCGGATCGGGGCGGCCGAGGTGTGGGATGATGTGGTGGCATATGCCGTATCGAACGGATGGGGAGGCATAGAGAACCTTTCCTTGATTCCGGGCGAGGCGGGTGCGGCCGCTATCCAGAATATTGGGGCCTATGGCGTGGAGATTAAAGATGTGGTCGAGACCGTGGAGGCATATAATCAGCTGACTTTCGAGCGACGGGTATTTACGAACGCGGATTGTGAGTATGGTTACCGGTACAGTTACTTTAAGAATGAGCATAATGATCCTTATATTGTTACGTATCTGACGATCCGGTTGTCGAAGAAACCGGTATTGTCTTTGGATTATGGAAATCTGCGGGATGAGCTGGGCGCATGCGCGGAGCCGACGGTGGCGGATGTCCGGAAAGCGGTTAGCGCGATTCGTCGCCGGAAATTACCGGATCCGGATGTGTTGGGGAACGCGGGTAGTTTCTTTATGAATCCGGTAATCCCCGTAGAGCGGCTGGAGCGATTGAGGGAGCGGTATCCGGATATACCCGCTTATCCGGCCGCGGAAGGAAAAGTCAAGGTGCCGGCCGGCTGGTTGATCGAGCGGTGTGGATTTAAGGGACAAAAGCATGGCTCGGTAGGGGTGTACGAGAAACAGGCGTTGGTCTTGGTGAATCTGGGTGGCGCGCAAGGATATGAGATCGCGTTGCTTGCCGAGAGTATCCGGACCGCCGTCCGGGAACGTTTTGATATCGAGCTGATGCCGGAGGTTAAATACGTAGGGTAGGCAATGAAAGTCTTGTTTTTAGGTACGGGGACCTCTACGGGCAATCCGGAGATAGGCTGCCAATGCGAGGTATGTACCAGTTCCGACCCGCGGGAT
Source organism: Candidatus Parabacteroides intestinigallinarum (assembly GCA_019114945.1). GTDB lineage: Bacteria > Bacteroidota > Bacteroidia > Bacteroidales > Tannerellaceae > Parabacteroides > Parabacteroides intestinigallinarum. The sequence goes on from DXEN01000059.1 coordinate 74,028, forward strand.
TGGCGTTTGCGGGCTTCCGTCTTGGTCGAGACGGAGGGCAAGCGGTTGCTGATCGATTGCGGTCCGGATTTCCGTTGGCAGATGATTACGCATAAGATCTATCACTTGGATGCGGTGCTCGTAACCCACGAGCATTACGATCATGTGGGTGGCTTGGACGATTTGCGCCCTTTCGGACGGGAGAAGGGTGTCGATATCTATGCGGAGGAGAACGTGGCGAGGGCGATCAAGACCCGCATCCCCTATGTGTTTTGGGAGCATAAGTATCCGGGTGTCCCGAATTTGCTTTTGCATACAATCGCGAATGAGCCGTTCCGTGTCGCCGGGATCGAGGTTGTCCCGATCCGCGTCATGCACGCCCGGTTGCCTATCTTGGGCTTCCGCGTCGGGAATATGGCTTATATCACGGATGTGAAGTATATACCGGAAGAGGAATACGTAAAATTGGAGAATCTGGATGTATTGATTATCGATGCTTTGCGTGCGGACCCGCATCCTTCGCACGAGAGTTTGGGGGAGGCACTGGCGAATATCGCCCGTATCCGGCCCAAGGAATCTTATTTGATTCACATGAGTCATCGTATCGGGCTACACGCGGTTGTCGAGAAAGAGCTGCCGCCGCATGTGCATTACTCGTACGATGGGTTGGTGATTGAGTTTTAATGGCCACAGATGATATAGTAAACCGCGGTCTCGTCGTAGCTGATTTGTGTCGTGGTATTTAGCATGGGGAATAGCCGCCGTACGTATGCTTGCGCGGTATCGCTGATCGCTTGGTAAAGAGTCGTGTCCGTGTGTGCCTCGCAGGGTTGCTCGTTGAGGCAGCAAAGGTTTCCTTCGCTTGGAAACAGGTCCAACGCCAGCCACGGTTCCCGGGGGTGCCATAGGGTCGAATCCTCCAAAGGGACATGGATGTGTACGGAGTCGCTCGGTAGGAATAGCCGGAGTGGGACGTGGGTGTCTCTTCGGGTGATTCGTGCCAGCTCGGGAAGGGGGCTTGCCGTGTCGGAGACGTGTCGCTCGATGGCCTGTGTGAGTAGCCGACGGTTGTAAGAGGCGACGAACAGACCCTTGTGATAGTAGCAACCGAGGAAACGGTGGTTGGTATCCGGGTAATAGCTTACGTGGATGGGACCATCCCTTCCCTCTTGCGGCGGAAAGGCGAACGCTTGGTCCAGGTGCTTGAAGAGCCGGCGCGCGATTCGCTGCTCCATGGGCGCGTATAGGATGCTGCCTCGCGGATAATAGGCGATTAGGGCGGAGGATAGCGGAAGATCCGTCCGGATGAGGGATAGGAAAGCATGCGGTATATGCTCGGTGAAAATCGCTCGCAGGGGCTCTCGCTGCAGGATGAACTGGCTGAGCGCGTCGATTTGGTTGATCGCGAGCACGGCTTCCGGTGTCGGCCCGATGAGTCGGTAGGGATCGGCCTCGGCGGCCAATCGCTCGTACCGTATGTTCCTGTATAGGATACAAATGAGCGCGAGCGTGGCGGCCGACAGGAGCGCCAATATTGTTATGTCCTTTCGCGCGGGTTTCATGTTTGTTTCAGGAAATAGGCGCACCACGGTTTCAATCCGCATTCCTCGCATTTGGGTTTGCGGGCGAGGCATACATAACGGCCATGGAGGATCAGCCAATGGTGGGCGATCGGGATGAGCGCCTCCGGGATGTTTTTCACCAATTCTTTCTCCGTTTCCAGCGGGGTCTTGCTATCTCGCGTCAGGCCCAGCCGGTTCGATACGCGAAAGACGTGCGTGTCGACGGCCATGGTGGGTTTGTCGTACACGACCGAGGCGATTACGTTGGCGGTCTTGCGCCCTACGCCCGGCAATTCCATCAGCAGGTTGATATCGGAGGGGACTTCCCCGTTGAATCGCTCGACGAGCATCTGGGCCATCCCGACCAGGTGTTTCGCCTTGTTGTTCGGGTAGGAGACGCTTCGTATGTACTCGTAAACCACTTCCGGCGAGCTGGCTGCCATTACCTCCGGCGCGGGGAATGCCTCGAATAGGGCGGGTGTGACCATGTTGACCCGTTTGTCCGTGCATTGGGCAGACAGGATGACCGCCACCAGCAGTTGATAAGGATTGTCGTAACGCAACTCGGTCTCGGCCACCGGGACGTGCGTTTGGAACCAATCCAATATGCCTTTATATCTTTCTTCTTTCCGCATTTTTACTTGTGTTCTTTTTTTGCCTCCTAAAGGTATGACTTTATGGGGAATCCGCAAGCGATAAGGCGTGAAAAATGAGCGAAAGGGAAGATTTTGGATTTTAACATTCGTTAGATGGTATCGTCATAGCTTAGGCTCTATGTATCGTCATAGCTTAGGCTCTATGTATCGTCATAGCTTAGGCTCTATGTATCGTCATAGCTTAGGCTCTATGTATCGTCATAGCTTAGGCTCTATGTATC
>DXEN01000060.1 GCA_019114945.1 Candidatus Parabacteroides intestinigallinarum
CTACCACGTAATTGGGCAAAATCCAATCAAACTTGTTACGAATAGATACTATTAGTTCCGAATCGACTACGAATTGCACCGATTCGGAACTAATTCACAAAATTTACAACGTGGTTTACCGAATGCTTACAGAATAATAGTATTCTATACGAAAGTTTGTACAAATATTATTTGAATAATATATGATAATCGTACGAAGGTAATATTTATGAAACCATATTTATTTGAATAGCTTTAACCGAAGTGTTAAACTTCAGAGTTAAAGCTGTTCTAATTTGGAATACTTACAATATTTGTAGTATACAGAAAAACAATAGTTTTATGAAACTTTTTAATTTCATCATCCTTCTCTTCCTTCTTTTCTCCAGTTGCCACCACCAACCGGACTATCCATCCATCTCCCAAACCTCTCTATCCAAAGAGTTGATAGAGACAAAAGCGGACTCGGGATTGGTTATTCTATTAAAGGACAATGAAGTGGTAGCGCAAATAAACCTAATTTGGGAGGGTGGCGTTTATAAGGAGGGCAATGCCCAAACATTCCAAATAAAACGGGATATGGGCACCTTGCTTTCTCCCATTTATTGGATGGAAGCGTTGCCTCCTATTTCTTTGCAAGATACCGTGGACGTGGGGAATGGTATCTATATCAATAAGGAAGGCAAAGAGATAAGGGATCATAACGCCGATAGAGGTGGCTATGGTGTAATCACTGCGGAACAAGTGATCGCTTTTGATTCCAAGGTCGGGATCACCAAACTCATGGAAAGATATGGTATCCAACCCGCACGGTATTCGCCTTTGGAGGTCGTTGAGTATTATAACCGGATAGCGATGGGAGATACCACATTGTGTCCCGGTGGAGTGATGAGAGATATTCAGAGCGTGTTATCCAAGGTCATAGCGGAAGGAACGGGGAGGAATCTTTATCGGGAAGACCTCCCGATAGCGGGGAAAACGGGATACTCCGAAAAAAATGTTTCGGCCTGTGTTTACCTTTCGCACGGTAATTCGATATATACATGTCTGGTGATTATATCGAATCCAAAAGGGGGCTATCCTTCCGGCGGGACGATGTGCGGGGATGTGATAAAAGGGATTATCAATGGATTGAGTGTTGAATGATAAGTGATGCGATTCGGTGATTTTAATAGTAATAAAGGACGGGGAAACCGTCCAACTTTGTTTAACCGACTGGTGGAGCGAAGCGACACCCGCGGAACAAGAGTCGTTCCCTCCCAGTCTCGACCTCGGAGGGGTCGAATAATGTTTGTATCATGAATTTCCCCATCATCATATCCTCCGTAAACGAGTTGGTTCGGGTGTATCCGGAACGCATTGTTTATATCTCATCGGATGGCAATTATTCGATGATGGTGTTGCATGATAAGACGGAGCACCTGTTCTCGTTCAACCTTTCCCATTTCCAGCAAATCTTGGAGAAGCAGATGAAAGCGGAGGCTTCCGTGTTTATCCGCATCGGGAAAAGTTTGATAATCAACCGGACGTATATCTATAAGATCCACATCGGGAAGCAATCGCTCGTCTTGTCCGACGCACGAATCCGGAATACGTTCACGCTGACCGCTTCCAAAGAGGCGTTGCGGCAATTGAAGAGTTTAGTGGAACATGAAATGGAATGAGTATGAGACTAATTAGAGAGATGAGGGAGAGAAGCGAGGACGAGATTGAGGTATTAGGCTCGGCAAGGCGGGAGAACGATTCCCGGAAATGGCTTTGGATAGGGATCGCGTTATTATTTGTGCTCGTCCTCGGTTTCTGTGTTTGGAAACTCTTCTTTATCCGGCCGGTCGAGGAAGAGGGAACCTTATTGGAAGAGCCGGCTCCGGAAATAAGCGTCGCGGATTCCACGTCGCTCGCTGGGGATGAGCGTCCTTGCGTTACGTTCGAGAAAGATTCCATTAACGATGTCGTGCTCGCGATCTACGCGCTCCATCAATTAAAGGCGGAACTTTCTTTAGCCCTGCCCGATACGAGCGACACGAGTGTCTATTTCGTTTTGCAAGCGGCGGATATACGTCGGGACAATCTTCAAATCTTGGGAGATTTCGTCTTGCGAGGGAAGCAACTGGCCCGGGGCAAGCGGAAAACCGGCTTTTGCGCGATACGGAACGGGCAGATAACGTTGGGCAATAGCGCCAGCGACGTGATGAAAGATGATTGCGTCGTGCGCCAAGGCGATTTCTTCCGCCAATACCCGTTGGTGATGGAGGGCGAGGTGATCGTTAATGGCCTGAAAGGGAAAGCGCTACGGAGAGCGTTGGCGCGGCGGGGCGATCGCTTTTATATCGTAGCTAGCTTGAATCGGGAGTCGCTCTACGACTTCTCGGAAGCCTTGGCGGATTACGGATTCACGAACGCCCTCTATTTGGTGGGCGGCACCTCGTATGGCTGGTGCCGCATGGACGCGAGGGTGCATGAGTTGGGCGTAAGGCGGGGAAAGACCTTGCCCAGCCATAACTACCTCGTTTTCCGAAGCGCGATATCCTTGGAATAGGTGTCATTTCATACAACACGGTGCGCGTTTCATACAAGCGGAATCTTTCTTTTTTTACATACATATAATAAACGATAGCTTTGTAACATAAAAAGTTCTGAAAAATGAGAAGTTGGTTATTAATTGTATTGATCAGTATCTCGGGAGCGATAGCCGCGCAAGAGATTCAACGTCCGGAATCGTATAATTACCTTCGGGGACAAGAAGCGCTCGAAAACAATAACGTGGAAGAGGGGATAACCTACCTGGATCAAGGATTTCTCGAACGATAAAGAGGGCGCGCAAAATTACATGACCGCGGATGGGGAGATAAAAGAAGGGACGGTTATCAATATCCGTAACTAAAGTAATATGCATAAAAGGATTATTCATATGTTTATAGATTTCTTACGGAAGAAAAAAATGCTGGATTATTCCAGCAGGGAATTAGTGATAGACATATTAAAGAAATTGAATTGTACTATCAAAGAGGATGAGGATAGCATGTATTTTACTTATCAAGGGAAGGATTTCGTGATAAAACCTTTGAGCCGGGATAATTTGTTGATTTATAGCCAGGAAGGGAAGATCGATTTGGACGATAAAAATATCCTTATCTTGCAAAGGGTCTTGAATCACATAAACTATCAATATGAATACCTTTCTTCTTTTGGGGTGGAGGATAAAGAAAGTAATAGCTGGTGGGTGATAAATAAGGTCACGACCGTATTTATTCCGGAAATACCAGAGATACAAGTCTATTTACAAAAGATTTTGAATATGTTTTTTGACGCGGGAAGAGATATCAGAGGAATGTTCCAAGCGGAAATATCAAGACAGGAGCAAACTAATGAGCCTTTTAGAGTGAAAGGATTTAATCAAGTTGATAAGGATTAAGAAGATGTTATCTTTAAAGGAGATCAAGAAGTCTGAGAAGGTTTTTAGTGATTTGAGAAAAAGGAATGAATTAGCGCGGTATGCTATGACCCTTTTTGAGACCTCCGTATCTCGTGACGCCATATTGAGAGCCTTAGTGAAACAGGGCATGACAGAGATAGAAGCGGCCGAGATCTTGAAGGAGGTGTCCGATCGGAAAAAGAAAGAAGATAGGTTTAATGGAGTTCGAAAGATAAAATGGGGCATCATCTTGTACGTTATTGGAAGCGTGATTCATATTTATATTCCCTTACGATTGGAAGGTTATTTGATAATAGGGGGATTCGTACTCTTTATGGTGGGAATAATCCAATATTTGTATAGTAGGAGAAGGTCAATATAATTACCTTATAAAAGAGAATGATAGATTTAATGATATCCAATATGACGCGGATTTTATAGAACGCAAGCATGATTTCATTCAATGGATATTCCCTACGATGAAGAAAAGCGGATTCAGTCCGGACGCTCCAACCATTGACGAGGATTTCAAGGAGCGATTCCAGAAGGATGAATGGGCCAAATCCAATTATTGCGCGTCTTGCCGATTGTATCTGAATTATATCGGGTTCCATTGCGAGCGGGGCGAGATTCGGTGCGTCCAATCCGGACGGATTTATGAGTTGCCCTTTCATAACTACTTACGGATTACCCGTATGCTTAATTCCCTCAATCAAGTGGGGAACAATTCATGCTCGGCGAATGTTTATCAAGAAATAAGGAAGGAAATCAAGCTCGATTCTAATAAAATAGATGAGAATACGTTAGAACATTGGAGGAATACACAGGCAATGAATAGACGAAGTAATATCTTGATAGGAGCGATAGCGGGAGACATCATCGGCTCGGTCTATGAGTTTCGTCCGATAAAGTCGGTCAACTTCTCGCTTTTCAAGGAATATTCCCGATTCACGGACGATACGGTAATGACGGTGGCTAACGCGGATTGGCTATTGACCCATGAGGATTTGGTAGACGTGATGAAGAGGTATGGGAATAATTATCCCGCGGCAGGATATGGAGGGATGTTCATGAGGTGGTTGATGTCGGACAATCCCCGGCCATACAATAGTTATGGGAATGGCTCCGCCATGCGTGTCAGCCCCGTGGGCTGGGCGTTCGATACCTTGGAGGAGACTTTGGAGAAAGCGAAAGAAAGCGCGGCGATTACGCACAATCATCCGGAAGGAATCAAAGGGGCGCAAGCGGTGGCGGCTTGCGTTTATCTGGCAAGAACGGGCAAGTCAAAGGAGGAGATAAGAGCCTATATAGAAAACACTTTTGGCTATGATTTAAATAGGACTTGCGAGGAGATACGCCCGACCTATTCTTTTGATGTGACTTGCCAAGGGAGTGTCCCGGAGTCTATCATCGCTTTCTTGGATAGTACAAGTTTTGAGCACGCCATCCGCTTGGCCGTTTCCTTGGGTGGCGACGCCGATACGATGGGCGCCATCACGGGAGGCATCGCGGAAGCCTATTACCGGGAAATCCCGGAGGAGATAAAGAGAGAGGCGCTCCGGAGGTTGCCGGATGAGTTCACGGATGTGATGGAACGTTTCTACGAGAAGTTTGTAAAGGATAAGTTAGGGAAGACTTGTTTCTCCTCTGATAATTGACAAAGATAAGGTTTTCCTCCGAGGAAACCTATGCTTTCCCCCGGGGAAACCTATGTTTTCTTTCCTGGAAACGGTTATTCCGTATAGAAATATATAAAAAAGATTTATTCTGTTGGATGTCAGGGCGATTTTTCCTATATTCGCGACTGATTAAGTGAAGTTGAGGAGGGGGCGGGCAGTCCCCTCTTTTTATTCTAATATAATAATGTATGATAGACAAGGAAGTGGTATGCCGATTGGTAGAGGAGAAACTGGCCTCTTCGAGTTATTATTTAGTGGATGTCACCGTGGCTCCGGGGAACGTGATTACCGTCGAGATCGATAACGACGAGGCGGTAAGCATCGATGATTGCGCGGAATTGAGCCGTTATATCGAGGAGCGTTTGGATCGCGACGTGGAGGATTATGAGCTGGAGGTCGGTTCCGCGGGTATCACTTCCCCGTTCAAGGTGCTTCGCCAGTATATCAAGAATATCGGGAACGAGGTGGAGATACAGCTTAAAAACGGCCCGAGGGTGACGGGCATCCTGAAATCCGCCGACGAGCGGGGCGTGGTCGTCTCCGTCGAGAAAAAGGTAAAGCCGGAAGGCGCCAAGAAGAAGATAACCGTCGTGGAGGATGAGGCGCATACATTCGATGAGATAAAATATACAAAATACGTAATAAGATTCAAGTAAGAGATTATGGCCAAGAAAGAGGAAGCTATCAGTATGATTGATACCCTTGCGGAGTTCAAGGAGTTGAAGAATATCGATAAAGATACGATGATCAGCGTATTGGAGGAGTCGTTCCGCAACGTGATCGCGAAGATGTTTGGCACGGACGAGAATTTTGATGTGATCATTAATCCCGAGAAAGGGGATTTCGAGATATGGAGAAACCGGAAGGTGATCGGGGACGACGAGGAGCTGGAGGATAACAACTTGCAAGTCCGTTTCGCGGAGGCTCGCCAGATCGACCCGGATTGCGAGGTGGGCGAGGAAGTGACCGAGCGGGTGCAGTTCCTGGACTTCGGCCGGCGCGCGATCTTGAACCTGCGCCAGACATTGGCCTCGAAGATACTTGAGTTGCAGAAAGACAGCTTGTACGCGAAGTATAAGGATAAGATCGGCCATATCGTAGCCGCCGAGGTATATCAGGTGTGGAAGAAAGAGATCTTGTTGCTGGATGATGATGGCAATGAGTTGTTGCTCCCGAAGTCGGAGCAGATACCGACCGATTTTTACCGGAAGGGCGAGACCGTGCGGGCGATAGTCTTGCGTGTGGACAATTTCAATAATAACCCGAAGATCATACTCTCGCGTACGGACAAGATGTTCTTGCAACGTCTGTTCGAGCTGGAGGTGCCGGAAATCAACGATGGCTTGATTACGATCAAGGCGATCGCCCGTATCCCGGGAGAGCGCGCCAAGGTGGCCGTGGAGTCGTACGACGACCGTATCGACCCGGTAGGCGCTTGCGTGGGCATGAAAGGTTCCCGTATCCATGGCATCGTCAGGGAGTTGCGGAATGAGAACATCGATGTGATCAATTATACCGCGAATATCTCCCTGTTCATTCAACGCGCCTTGAGCCCGGCGAAAATCTCCTCGATCCGCATGAACGAGGCGGAGCGGAAGGCCGAGGTTTATTTGCGTCCGGAGGAGGTTTCTCTCGCGATAGGCAAGGGCGGTATGAACATTAAGCTGGCGAGTATGTTGACCGAGTACACGATCGACGTGTTCCGCGATATCGAGGGCGTGGAAGAGGAAGACATCTATTTGGACGAGTTCGCCGACGAGATCGATGGCTGGGTTATCGATGCGTTGAAGAATATCGGATGCTATACGGCGAAGAGCGTATTGGCGATGGACCGCGATGACATCGTGGAGCGCGCGGATTTGGAGGAGCAGACCGTGGACGAGGTGCTCGCTATCTTGGCGGCTGAATTTGAGGATGATGAGAAAGAATAAGTATTACGACAAAGTTTGATATGCCTATAAAATTAATACAAGTACAACGAAAATTGAACGTGGGAATCAACACGGTGGTTGAGTTCCTGCACAAGAAAGGGTTTGAGGTTGAGGATAATCCTAACACTCGGATCAGTGACGAACAGTATGCTTTGCTCGTAAAGGAGTTTGGGAAAAATTTGCCGGAGAAGGAGCGTTTGCTTGCCAAGGAGCCGGTACGGAAAGAGGAGCCGGCTGTAAAGAAGGAAGAAAGGAAGAAAATAGCGGAAGAGATCGAGACCGTGATACCCGAGGAGCTCCGTCCGAGAATTGTTTCGAAAGGCCATATCGAATTAGGGGGAGGCGCGCATCGGAAGTCACAAGAGGAAACGGAAACGAGAGAGGACTCGGGGGAGGAGGCGAAAGAGACTCCTACGCCCGATGAGATGGAGCGGCCCAGTGTAGAGGACGTGCCCGCGCCGGCTCCCGCGAAGAATGAAGAAGAAAAAACAACGATAGTGGAAGAAGAGAAAAAAGATCAGAAAGAGGAAGTGGAGGAGTCGGCCGTCGAGAAGACGCAAGAGGAAAATCCGCGTCCGGAGCCTCAGGAGGAAGTGAAGAAAGAGGAGGAACTTTTCCGGTTGGATTCGTCGAGATTGGAGACGAAGATTAAGGTGACGGGAAAGATTGACTTGGATTCGTTGAACCAATCGACTCGCCCGAAGAAGAAAACGAAAGAGGAAAAGCGAAAAGAGCGCGATGAGAAGCAAAAGTTCGCCGCGAATAAGCCGGGGAGCGGAGCGTCTTCCTCGTTCAAGAATCAAGGAGCGTCTAACAATGCCGCGAAGCCGGGTGTAGGCGCGAAGCCGGGCGAAGAGGGCGGCGATACGAAAAAGAAACGCAAGCGGATCAAGAAAGACCGGGTGGATGTGAATAATACGCCGGGGATGAATTATCCGCGCTCGAATCGCGATGACCGCGACCGGGGGGATCGCAAGTCGCCTCGCCTGAAAAAGCCCGTGAAGACGGAAGTGAGCGAGGAGGATGTACAGAAGCAGATCAAGGAGACCTTGGCACGCCTGACGAGCAAGAACAACAAGACGAATAAAGGCGCTAAATACCGTCGCGACAAGCGTGACGCCGCCGTCAAGCGCGAGCACGAGCTGATGGAGCTGGAGGAGCAGGAGAGCAAGATATTGAAGCTGACGGAGTTCGTCACGGCGAACGACCTCGCGAATATGATGAACGTCCCGGTTACGGAGGTCATCGGCACGTGCATGAGCATCGGTATCATGGTTTCCATCAACCAGCGTTTGGACGCGGAGACGATTAATATCGTGGCGGAGGAGTTCGGTTTCCAGACCGAGTACGTGAGCGCGGATGTCGTGGAGGCGATCAACGCGGATGAGGAAGAGGATAACGAGGAGGATTGGGTGCCCCGTCCACCGATCGTGACCGTGATGGGACACGTGGACCACGGTAAGACCTCGTTGCTGGATAATATCCGCAACGCGAACGTAATCGCCGGCGAGGCGGGTGGTATCACGCAGCATATCGGCGCTTATAACGTGAAACTTCCGAACGGGCGTCGCATTACGTTCCTGGATACGCCGGGTCATGAGGCGTTTACCGCCATGCGTGCCCGGGGTGCGAAGGTGACGGATATCGCGATCATCATCGTCGCGGCGGACGATAACGTGATGCCGCAAACCGTGGAGGCGATCAACCATGCCTCGGCGGCCGGCGTGCCGATTGTTTTCGCGATCAATAAGATAGACAAGCCGCACGCGAATCCGGACAAGATTAAGGAGGAGCTGGCGAATATGAATTATTTGGTGGAAGAGTGGGGCGGTAAATACCAGAGCCAGGAGATTTCCGCCAAGAAAGGTATTGGCGTCGAGGAGCTGCTGGAGAAAGTGCTATTGGAAGCCGACCTGCTGGATTTGAAAGCGAACCCGAAACGTCGCGCCACCGGCTCCATCATCGAGTCGTCGTTGGATAAAGGCCGCGGTTACGTGGCTACGGTGCTGGTGGAGAACGGAACGTTGAAGATGGGCGATATCGTATTGGCGGGAACTCATCACGGACGTGTGAAGGCGATGTTCAACGAGCGTAACCAACGGATCGAGAAAGCGGGACCGTCGGAGCCGGCGCTGATCCTTGGCTTGGATGGCGCTCCGCAAGCGGGTGATACCTTCTATGTGCTGGAGACCGAGCAAGAGGCGCGCGAGATCGCGAACCGTCGCGAGCAATTGCAGCGCGAGTTGGGACTTCGTACGCAGAAGATGCTGACGCTGGATGACATAGGCCGTCGTATCGCGGTAGGCAACTTCCAGGAGTTGAACGTGATCGTGAAGGGAGACGTGGACGGTTCCGTCGAGGCGTTGTCCGACTCGTTGATCCGTCTCTCTACCGAGGAGATCCAAGTGAACGTTATCCACAAGGCGGTCGGTCAGATATCGGAATCCGACGTGGTGCTGGCCGCGGCTTCGAACGCGATTATCATCGGATTTCAGGTACGTCCGTCCGTGGCCGCTCGTCGGAACGCGGAGAAGGAGGGCGTCGAGATCCGCTTGTACTCCATCATCTATGACGCGATCAACGACGTGAAGAGCGCGATGGAAGGAATGCTCTCTCCGGAGATCAAGGAGGAGATCACCGCGAACGTGGAGGTATTGCAGACCTTCAAGATATCCAAGGTCGGAACGATCGCCGGATGTATGGTGAAAGAGGGCAAGATCAAGCGTTCGAACAAGGTGCGTCTGATTCGGGATGGTATCGTGGTCTACTCCGGCGAGCTGGGCTCGCTGAAGCGTTTTAAGGACGATGCGAAAGAGGTCGTAGCCGGTCAGGACTGCGGTTTGAACATCGCGAATTTCAATGATGTACGTGTGGGCGATATCATTGAGGCTTACGAGGAGACCGAGGTGAAGAAAACGCTTTAATAATTGACGATTGATAATTGACAATTGACAATTATATAGATGTATCCTAATCGTTAATTGTTAATTGTCAATCGTCAATTGTCAATTTTAATTGTCAATTGAGAAGATGAATTGGTTGGATATAGTACTGCTGGTTTTAGTGGTAGTCGGATTCGCGAAAGGCCTGTTTGATGGTGTTATCAAACAGGTTGTTTCGCTTATAGCCTTGGTGGTCGCGATCTTTTTTTGCGGGAAAGTGGCGGCTTGGTTGAAAGGATACATCATGGCTTTGGGCTGGTTTCCCGAGGAGGGCACTACGATATTGAGTTACGTCGCGGGCTTTTTGCTGATCGTGGGCGTGTTCATTCTGGCGGGCGAGATCGTGACCCGGATTATCGGGGCGACGCCTTTGAGCGTGATCAATCACCTGTGCGGGGGGCTGTTCGGGCTGCTGGTCATCTTGGTGTTCACCAGCTTGTTGCTGAACATGCTCGAGTTCGTCGATAAAGGCTCGGTCTTGCTCCCTCGCCAAGCGAAGGTGGAATCGCGATTTTATTATTCCGTAAGGCAAATCGTGCCAACAATTTTCCCCAGCAATATGTTCTCTATAAGAGAATAAGAGGTTAATCAATGGTTAATTTACAATTATGCGAGATTCGAATCATATCATAAGCGAGGTCACGGGTGGTGATTACAAATATGGCTTCGTCTCCGACATCGATACGGAGGTGATTCACCGTGGATTGGATGAGGAGACGGTGCGCATCATCTCGGCCAAGAAGAATGAGCCGGAGTGGCTGTTGGAGTTCCGTTTGCGGGCTTTTCGCCATTGGCAAACGCTGGAGATGCCCACGTGGGCGCATCTGGACATTCCGCCCATCGATTTCCAGGATATTATTTATTACGCGGCCCCGAGGAAAAAGGAAGGGCCGAAAAGCTTGGACGAGGTCGATCCGGAGTTGCTGAAGACCTTCGATAAGTTGGGCATTCCGCTGGAAGAGCAGAAGCACCTGAGCGGGATGGCAGTGGATGCCGTGATGGATAGCGTCTCCGTCAAGACGACTTTTAAGGAGAACCTGGCGGAGAAGGGAATCATCTTCTGCTCGTTCAGCGAGGCGGTGCGCAACCATCCGGACTTGGTGCAAAAGTATTTGGGTAGCGTCGTGAGCTATCGCGACAATTTCTTCGCCGCGCTGAACTCGGCGGTGTTCTCGGACGGGTCGTTCGTCTATATCCCGAAAGGCGTGCGTTGCCCGATGGAGCTCAGCACCTATTTCCGTATCAACGCCGCCAATACGGGGCAGTTCGAGCGGACGCTGATCGTGGCCGACGATGAGGCGTACGTGAGTTATCTGGAAGGTTGCACGGCGCCGATGCGCGACGAGAACCAGCTGCACGCCGCCATCGTCGAGATCGTGGCGAACGAGCGCGCCGAGGTGAAATACTCGACCGTGCAAAACTGGTATCCCGGCGATAAGGAGGGCAAGGGAGGTATTTATAATTTCGTGACCAAGCGAGGCTTGTGCAAGGGCGAGGGCAGCAAGATATCGTGGACGCAGGTGGAGACCGGCTCCGCCATCACGTGGAAATACCCGAGCTGCGTCCTCGCGGGCGACAACTCCGTGGGCGAGTTCTATTCCGTGGCGGTGACCAACAACTTCCAGCAGGCGGATACCGGCACGAAGATGATACACCTGGGCAAGAACACCCGCAGCACCATCGTGTCGAAAGGCATCTCGGCCGGCCATAGCCAGAATAGCTACCGGGGGTTGGTGAAAATCTCGCCCCGGGCGGAGGGCGCCCGGAACCATAGCCAGTGCGATAGTCTGTTGCTGAGCTCCACTTGCGGGGCGCACACGTTCCCGTACGCCGATATCCAGAACGAGACGGCCATCGTGGAGCACGAGGCGACCACCAGCAAGATTAGCGAGGAGCAACTCTTCTATTGCCAGCAACGGGGCATCTCGGTGGAGGAGGCCGTGGGGCTCATCGTCAACGGCTACGCCCGCGAGGTGATGAACAAGCTCCCGATGGAGTTTGCGGTCGAGGCGCAAAAGCTGCTGACCATCTCCTTGGAGGGGAGCGTGGGCTGAGAAAGGGGTTTTCGCGGCCCGGAAATCGCTTCCCTACACCGTAGGGAGCTTTTCGCTAACTGGAAATCGTTTCCCTACGCCGTAGGGAGCCTTTCGCCGACCGGAAATCGTTTCCCTACGCCGTAGGGAACCTTTCGCCAACCGGAAATCGCTTCCCTACGGCGTAGGAAGGAAATGGCAGCCGGGCGACAAGGGGATGGTTAAAAAAAGAAATAAAATGAGAGCGAAGCGAAGCAGATGGATTTGGTGCTGCCTTTGGGCGTTTTGCCCGCTCGGCGGACTGCAAGCGCAATTTTGCACGGGCGACGACGAAGGCGGGGCGCGATGGGGATTGGAATACACGGGCGGCGTGATGGTCAAGCCGTTCCTGCAGGAAAATCCGCAGCAGGTATCGACGGGCCGCGGGCAATGGCAGTCGGTGCGCGGCGAATATTTTTTGCCGAAGAAATGGAGTATCCAAGCGGGGTACTATCGTACGACATTGGATTATGGGCACACGAACCGGACGATGGAAGGTATCTCGATAGGTGCCAAGCGTTATTTCGCCCCCAACGACTGGCTGGTGCAACCCTACGTAGGTGCGGCGTGGCAATTCAACTGGAGCGGACGGCGCGAAGAATATACGTCCGGCTGGGAATCAGTCGGACAATCGGTTGTGGTTCGGCAAATGGCAGTTAATCCGCGCGTAGCGTTCGTGCCATCGGTAGGCGTCGATGTGTACCTTTTCTCGTCGGTCGCGCTGGTGGTGCGGTATGATTTCGGAGTCGGAATTGATTCGCGGACATACGCAGGAGCCACAACCAACGACGGCACGACACTCCGGATAAAAGACAAAGGCCTCTACCACGGGCTGAGCCTGGGAGTCAGGCTGACCTTCCCGATGCACTTCTCCGAGCGGGACTTGCAGAGCGTAGGCGGACTCGGCGGACTCCTATTCAACTTGTGGGACGAAAGCCTCGACCGGAAATTACAAGAACAGATATTATATCGATAAGAACAAGAAAACAAAGAATAAAAAGAATATAGGTTAAAGAATCGTATGTTAGAGATAAAGAACCTACATGCCAACATCAATGGCAAGGAGATATTGAAAGGCATCAACCTCACGGTGAAGGCGGGCGAGGTACATGCCATCATGGGGCCGAACGGCTCCGGCAAAAGCACGCTCAGCAGCGTGCTGGTCGGCAACCCGGCTTTCGAGGTGACGGAAGGCGAGGTGACTTTCAACGGCAAGGACTTGCTGGCGCTCTCGCCGGAGGACCGCAGCCGCGAGGGTATCTTCCTGAGCTTCCAGTACCCGGTGGAGATTCCCGGGGTGAGCATGGTGAACTTCATGCGCGCGGCGGTCAACGCGCACCGGGAGTATAAGGGGCTGAAGCCGGTGTCGGCCACGGAGTTCCTGAAACTGATGCGCGAGAAACGGGCGATCGTGGAGTTGGACAACAAGCTGGCGAACCGCAGCGTGAACGAGGGCTTCTCAGGCGGCGAGAAGAAGCGGAACGAGATTTTCCAGATGGCGATGTTGGAACCGCGGCTGGCGATCCTGGACGAGACGGATAGCGGCTTGGACATCGACGCCCTGCGCGTCGTGGCGCACGGCGTCAACTCGCTGAAGACCCCGGAGAACGCGGCGATCGTGATCACGCACTACCAGCGTTTGCTGGATTATATCAAGCCGGACGTGGTGCACGTCCTTTATAAAGGTCGCATCGTGAAAACCGCCGGTCCCGAATTGGCCCTCGAATTGGAGGAGAAAGGCTACGATTGGATCAAGAAAGAGTTTGAGTAATTGACAATTGACAATTGATAATTAGCAATTATCCAAGGTAAATCCTTAGTTGTCAATCATCAATTGTCAATCGTCAATCGTCAATTGTTAATTGTCAATTTAAAAAGATGAGATCAGAGCAACAATATATCGATCTGTTCGCGGGCTGCGAGGACATGATTTGCCATAATAGCGCTCCGGCGATGAACGCGCTCCGGGCGCGGGCGTTGGCCGATTTCGAGCGATTGGGTTTCCCTTCGACAAAGAGCGAGGACTATAAATATACGGATGTGGACCAGGCGTTCGCTCCGGATTACGGGCTGAACATTAACCGGCTCGCCATCCCGGTCAATCCCTACGACGTGTTCCGTTGCGACGTGCCGAACCTGAGCACCTCGCTTTATTTCGTGGTGAACGATTCGTTTTACGATAAGGAGCTGCCCAAGGCGCATCTGCCGGAAGGCGTTTATGCCGGGGGCTTGCGGATGTTCGCGGAGCGATATCCCGCTATCGCGACCCGTTATTACGGGAAAGCTGCGTCGAGCGAAAAGGATGGCCTCATCGCGTTGAACACGATGTTGGCGCAGGATGGCTTCGTGGTCTATGTGCCGGAAGGCGTCGAGGTGGAGCGGCCCATCCAGCTGGTGAATATTTTCCGGAGCGACGTGGACACGATGGCGAACCGCCGTATATTGGTGATTATGGAGCCGCGCTCGCGGGCGAGATTGTTGGTGTGCGACCATAGCATCGACGACGTGAAGTTCCTCGCTACGCAAGTGGTCGAGATCTTTGCCGGGGAAGGCGCTTATTTCGATTATTACGATTTGGAGGAGAGCAGCGTCTCCACGACCCGCTTCTCGTCCCTTCATGTCCGGCAGGCCGCACGCTCGAACGTATTGGTGAACGGCATTACCCTGACAAACGGTTTGACGCGCAACAACTATTATGTCGAGCTGGATGGCGAGTACGCTGAGTCTTCCCTGTGTGGCATGGCTATCCTCGACAAGGAGCAGCAGGTGGACACATATACGCATATCACGCATGCCGTGCCGAATGGCACGAGCGACGAGCTTTTCAAGAACGTGTTGAACGACCGTGCCGTAGGTGCTTTCAGCGGGCGCATCCTGGTGAAAGAGGGCGCCGAGAAGACCGTGGCGAATCAGACGAACCGTAATCTTTGCGCTACCCGGGAGGCTCGGATGTACAGCAAGCCGCAGTTGGAGATTTACGCGGACGACGTGAAGTGCTCGCACGGTATGTCGACCGGCCAGCTGGACGAGAACGCGCTCTTTTACATACGTAGCCGCGGCATTCCTTTCGAGGAGGCCCGGATGTTATTGAGCGTGGCTTTTACCGCCGATGTCATCGAGCACGTCCGTTTGGAGGCATTGAAGGATCGTCTGCATAAATTGGTGGAGAAACGTTTTCGCGGCGAGTTGGCGAAATGCGCCGATTGCCGGATTTGTAAATAAACGTCACCCGCGCGAACGACTCTTTACGCGTGTGGTGCTTGAGACGGGAGGGCGATGCCGCTGAATTCGACGCGGCTTCGCCCTTCGCCTTTTTTCACGACGCGGATTTGCACGGGGATGCGCTCGTCCAGTTCCTCCCGGTGCGAGATGACGCCGACACGCCGGCCGTTCTGCCCGGCGATCTCTTGCAGGCGTTCGAGGGTGGACATGACGGAATCGAGGCTTTTCTCGTCGAGCGTGCCGAATCCCTCGTCGATAAAAAGGATATCGACGTTCATATCGGGCCGGTTCAACGATGAGAGCGCCAGCGACAACGCCAGCGATATCATGAAACGCTCGCCGCCGGAAAGGACCGTCGCGCTGCGCACTTGGTCTTTATTGTAGCGGTCGAGGACAAGGATGGAGAGTTGCTCGTTCTCCTCGCTGCAAGTCAGTTTATAGCGGTCGGTGATGCGGGCGAGGTAAATGTTGGCGTTGTTGAGTAGCGGCCGCAAGATGTAGGATTGCACGAGCGTACGGAAACGGGTACCGCCGAAACGCTTGTTGAGCCGGTCCCATTTGTCATAATTCTTGCGTGTGGCTTCCAGCCGGGCGGCTATCTGCCGGAATCGCTCCTCGTTGCGCCGGTCTTCCTCCAGTTTGCCATCGATAGAGGCGATCTGGCTCAACAGTTGGTCGCGGGCTTGGGAGAGCGCGGCCTTCTCCTCTCGCAAGAGCTGTAGGTCGGGCGTTTCCCGCTCGTCGGCGATACCTAATTTGAGGCTCGCTTCCTCTATCCGTTTACGAGCGTCGGCGATGGCGTCGCGGCGTGACGTGCGATGCGCTTGGATATCATTGACGCGTCGGCGCGCCTCCGCCAGCTCGTTTTCCCGTGCGATTAATGTCTCCAGCGCGGCCTCGGTCATTCCCGAGGTCGCGTAGTAGGCGTTTAGGGCGGATACGCTATCGGTTATTTTCTGGGCGCACTCGTGGATGGTTCTCATCGTGGCGTCTACTTTCGCGAACAGATGCGTCCATGCTTCGTTGATATCCTCGCACGCATAGATTTCGGGAGAAATGGGCGCGTTCCAGTCCGCGTGCGATTGAAGGATCTTATCTCGTGTATTCCGGATGGTTCGCGTGGCCGCTTGCGCCTTTTCCAAACGCAGTGTAGCGGTATCCAGTTCTTTTTGATGATTCGCGTACTCGTTGGCGCCTTGGGAAATTGTCTCTTTCGTGCCCGTGGTATCTTTCTCCCAGCCGGGAAGCGACCGGCCCACTATTGAGGATATTTCCGCGACCAAATCCGCCGAGGTTCGTTCGTCCTTCTCTTTTTGCGCCCGGAATTGGAGGATGCGCTGTTCGTTCGCGGCCAATCTCTTGTCGGCTTCCGCCTTATTCCGCTCGGCCGCGTTTTTATGAGTTTCCAGTGGCTTCTTCTCTTCCAGCAGGCGATTGACGCGGGTTTGCAAATCCTCGGCCTCTTTTTGGCGCGCCTTCAGCCGGGCGATTATTTCCCCGGTCGAATCAAGCGCCGCGCTCGCTTGTGGCGGAAGAGGTCGTTCCGTATCCAGCCCCAATTCTCGTGCGGTATCTAACGCCTTGGCTCTCGCGAGCGCGATCTTATGGTCCTGTTTCGTGCGCGCTTCTTTTTGGGTTCGCAGGATGCCGGACGCGGTGTTCTCTTTCCGCGAGGCCTCCTCGTAGACGGCATTCGCATGGGCGAGCGCCGCTCCCGTGGCCTTTTTCTCTTTTTCCAGGGGAGTTAGCGCGACCTCGAAGTCCTTGTCAAGAGATATCCGCTCGATGGGCTGGCCGCATAGAGGGCATGTGTCGGCCTTCTCCGCGATCAGTCGTTTGCGCAATACGACCAGATATTCCTCCAGGCTTGTTCGCATGGTGTGAAGCAGATTGTTCGCTTTCTCGTCCCGTTCCCGTGCGGACTGGCGTGCCGCTTCCGCTTGTATCCTCGTTGTATGTAATGTGGATAGTTCCTGTTCTTGCTGTTGAATCGCCTCGTCCAGTCTCGCTACCTCGGCGGTATCTTCCTCTATCCCTGAGAGCGTTTGCCAGAGTTGTTCCAGTCGCGTATGCCGTTTATTCGCGCTGTCCAATTCCCGGTTTATCCGGACCGGGTCCATTTCCGTACGTTTCTGGCTCAGGGCGTCTATCTCTTCTTGCTTGGACGATACCGCGCGATAGGCTTGCCGCGCCGCCTCTGTCGCTTCCGCTACCGCCGCTTTCCATTCGGCGGTCCGTGCGGTCTCCGCGGTTATTTGCTCCGCGAGCGTCTCTATCTCTTTCGCGTAGTTCTCGTATTGGCATATCTTTTGGATAATCTCGCCGCTCTTGCCATAAATAGGTTCCCATTCTTTTCGCTCTTCGAACCATCGCCGCGAGCGCTCTATCTCGTCCGATAGCGAGCGTATATCCGCCTCGCGCTGGGCGAGGTCGGCGGATAGCCGGTCGAAAGTCTCGCGATAGGCGGGTTCTTTCCGGAGGGCGTTCTCTCTCTTCTCCCGGGCTTCCCGCAGTTGGACGAGTGTTTGGCGTTGGGCCGTGGTACTGTCCCATGTATGGATGAAAGCCCAATCCGCTTTGTAGCTTTCCCCGTTCACGATAGCATCCAACCGGGCCAGCTCTTCTTGGGCCGCCTTGCTTGCCTCTCGGCTTTTCTCGATCGTATCGACAAGGGCGACGCGTTCCTCGTTCAAGCGGATTCGGGTGTCCAATTCCTTTTGCTCGGAGGCCAATTGGGCTCGTCGCTCCCGGAGCGCCTCTTTTTCCTTAGGCTCCAGGATATGCGTTTTCTCGGTATCATATTCGGCTTGCGTCTGCTTGTAGGCCGCGTTCGCCTTGTCGAAAAGGCTCTTGATGGCCACTCCGTATAGGGAGAAGCGTTCCGTGTTTGTCAGTTGCTCCAGGATCGCCTCGCGCTCCGCCTTCCCACCAATCAGGAAAGAGGCGAACTGCCCTTGCGCCAGCATCGCCATGCGCCCGAATTGCTCGAAGGTAAGCCCTACGGCTCGCTGGATGACATGCGCGACCTCCGTCGTTCCCGCGGTCCAATCGTCCCCGTCTTTCTTCACCGTCCATTTGGCCGGGCGGTGCTTCAGCTGTTTGCGGCCGCGCTGCATCCCCAAGGAAAGCCTTGCCCGATACGTGCTCCCGTCGTTTCCCTCGAACACCACCTCGCTATAGCATTCGTCGCGTTCCGAGATGCCGAGGCGTGTGTATTGTTCGATGCTGGCCACCCGCAAGGTCTCGCCTTCCGTGTTGACATACTCGTTTCTCGTGACGTTCGTCACGCCGTCCAGCCGAGGCGTTTTCTTATACAACGCCATGGCGATGCAGTCTAATAGCACGGTCTTCCCGGCGCCGGTATCGCCACTGATCAGGAAGAGGGGCGCTACCTCGCCGCTGATGGCGTCGCGCAGTCCGTTCTCGAAATCGATGTCGCCTTTCTCGATGGAGGCGATGTTCCGTATATGCAGCTCTTTTATTCTCATGCGGATGGGCTTTTTATAAATTGGATGTCGTTTTCTTGCGGGGCGTGTTCTCTTCCGCCATGCGTTTCATCTCCGCTTCTATCTCGGCGAACGCCTCGCGTACCTCGTCCATATCGAGCTCGGGGTATTGCTGCCGGGTTTTCTCGATGAAGCGCAAAGGGTCGGTCATTTGCTGGATTTCCGCTACCTCGAATTTCGGCTTGATGGTCGCGGTGGTGTCGTTCTCCGGATTGCCGCTCCAAAGGATCTTGGGGTTGTAGCGCACCTCTCCGTTCAGGGGCTCGATAAGGGTATAAACCGCTTGGTTGAAGTCGGAAGGCAATGCCGCTTGGCTCATGATCCGTAAGCGGATGTAACCCCGCCTGTTTTCCTCGATGAATCGCTGGACACCCGCCAACGCTTCTTCCGCGCTGGCGAACGCGGTATCATCGCCGGGCAAGGTGTAGAAATGCCGCAATTCCTCGATGCGCAACTGGCGCACGCGGACTTGTCCGCCATGGCGGTCGATCTCCACGGCGCTGACGGTGTGCGGATACGTCTCGTCGCAACTCACGTGCAAGGCGCTTCCAGCGTATCGCACGACGGGCGCGGGATAGCTCGCGTCCGCTATCAGGCAATCCGCCTCGTGCCCGATTGTTTGCGGCTTGTGGATGTGTCCCAGCGCCAGATAGTCGTACCCTGTGCCCAGGCTGGCTATCTCTTGGGTTCGTATGTGTCCGATGTCCAGGTCGTGCCCGGTCATATCACTGCCCGCTATGGCCAGGTGCCCCGTCATCACCACCGGCTTCTCTTCGCGGTTGATTGTCGCCACGTAGTCGAGCAAGGATTGTATCATTGTTGTACGTTCGCCGGTCATATAGGGCAATGCCACGATGTATCCGCCGGGCAATGGGATGACAAAACGCTCCTGCCAGCCGTCGGGCAACGAGGCGAAGTCGGCGGGCGGGGGCGTGCCTACGAGCCGGGCGTTGGCCAGCCGCCACACCGCGTGATTCGATTGGATGCGGGAGGCGGAATCGTGATTGCCCGCGATGATGGTGATGTGCATGTCCGGGGCGATCTCGCGTAAGCGTACGAAACGATCCGTGAATATCTTCCAGGTAGAGGCGGCGGGTTGTTGGATGTCGAACACGTCGCCGCTGACGATCAAGGCATCGGGTTGTTCCTCTTGGCACCATCGCTCTAACTGCGAGAAAAAACGGTCGTGCTCATCGCTTCGCTCGTAGTTCTGGTAGATGATTTGTCCTAAATGCAAGTCGGCTGTATGCAGTATTTTCATGGCCTGTTCGGTTGAATCTCTGATTGTTTATAGCGTCGCGATCATCGGATATTTGTATGTCCCTACAAAGATAACGCTTTCTTTGGAAATAACAATAGGAAGCCACCGCTCGCCGTCGGCGCGTCCTGACGATGGGCATTCTTAGGCGCTTAGGATGCCTATTGTCGGCCGCTTATAATGCCTATCGAAAGCGTCTTAGGATGGGCATCGTAAGGATATATGAATATCAATCCTCGCGATTCCTTGGAGGCGAAAGAAAAGGCGACGTGTCTTGCGACGCGCCGCCTCTTTTTCGTTTGTTTCCGCTTCCCCGCCTCACGGAGGTACTCGCGGAATGAACTTTAATTTGTATTCTATTACTAATATTATTGTGTTGCGTTCCCGCTTGTTCCTCCATCCCGGAGTACTTGGTTTCCCGCACGGGAACGATTTCTGATATATTTATATCGTCATTATCGTTTACTTAACGACAGCCTTAGCGGCTTCCTCGCCCTCTACGGCTACCACTACGATACCTGCCGGTACGTTGATGGTCTGGTTGTCGGAAGTCAGAACCGTGTTGGCGATTACCTTACCCAAGATATTCGTTACCACTACGTTCTTACCAGCGGCACCCTGGATCTCTACGTATCCGTTGCCAGCGATTACGCTAACGCCTTCCTCAACAGTGATTTCCTCGTTGTCGGTCGGAACGATACCCTCTAATACCTCCAACTCGAATACCTCGGCCTCAGAACGTTGTTTCGTTACGACAGGAACGCCATTGTGATATTTGAGGTAACCCGGCAGATATTTAATCTCCTCTTCTGCATTATCCCATTCAGCATATGCCGTCTCAATCGTGAATGACGTACGAGAAGCGTCGGTGTAATGGAACGCGAAGTCGCAGGGCTTAACCTCGTCGAACGCGTTGCTTACCACGTCAATCGTATCGTTTGTAGAAGCGATAATCAAAGAATCGCCAATGTGAACAGCTGGTACGAACGCCAACTTGTAGTATTTCTCGCCACCGTATGTCTGATAAGAATAGATATCTTTCTCACCTGCCTTAACAGCCGCGATTGAGGAATCACCCAAAGCTACCAAGTAACGACCCGTCATGTACGGTTTGTCCTGTACGGCGTCAGCGCAATGGCCTCCGTGCTCCTCTCTCCAAGCCGTCGTGTTGTGCTCCGGATTGAACGGACAAGTCCAACCATCGGTGATGTACTCAGCGTCAACAGCCAACAGATACTCCGGTCTCCAAGTGCCCTTGCCTGCGCCATTGTCAGCCAAGATAGCCGGGTTCTTCTCCGTATAAGTCGGATCCAAGAAGTTCTCCAAGCCTAAGAAGCCTTTCTTCTCATAGACTACGTAGTTCGGATCCTCATGACGGAACAACTTGATTGTATCACCTTGGATTTCTGATACGTATTGCATAGCGTCAGCGTCGCTCAAGATAAAGAGGTCGTTCTGTACGAACTCATAAGCGGACTCAGCGCTTACCAACTCTGCCGTGTTGTGAGCACCGTAAATTTTAGAAGAATAATCAAACGGATAAATTGTCACATTATTATCATTATCATAAGGATAAGGATCTGCGGTCATATAAATTAACTCGCGATCATCATTGTACGCAGGCTTAAGAAGATCTATTGAATATGGGCTATTGTAATATTCAAATCCTTGCAACAAATTATAAGTATTTACATCCTTATTCTTGAATACCAACGCTGAATATTGATCGTTATCATCCTCAGACAAAACGAACTTTTTATTGGTATAGTCATAAGCCAATACATCGCCCGTAGCGGCATCTTCCAAATAATATTTGTAGAAGTTGATCGTATCCGTAGCTACGCTACTCTCTGTCTTTGCGCTCGCGTAAGTTGTGAAGTGCTTGATGATATCAACCGTGTTGTCACCCTCTGTCCAGGTTTGCTTGGTCAAACGGAACTCAACAGCCTCGGATACCTCGTTAGAGAGATACAAAGCACCTTCAGCGCCTCTCGCTACATAAACCGTATCGCCCGTAGCCTTCACCGGCGTACCCAAGCGGAACGCTTTCTGCTTTAAAGCGTCATCAGAATAACCATTCAAGTAACCGATGGTAACATCACCCGGAACACCTGCTTTCGTGAAAGTATAAGTTCCGTCATTACCTTTGAATACCAATGTCTTGCCATCGATCTTGCGCAAACCATTGATTTCAGTCATAGCACCAGACTCACGGTTCACGAATCTCGTACCGCCCGTGTACAACCATTGACCTTCCGGATAAGCGGTAGCTACCTGTGCGGCAGGAACCCAAGTCTCATAAGGATTCGGACCGGCTACTTTAACAACCTCGTCCTCATCTTCCCAAGAGATGTTCCAAACAACATCCTTGAACTGAGCATAATCAATCAAGTTGCTTACACCTAATTTTACGTAAGTGTTGTCTTTGGGTCTATTCGTTTTATCGAAGGTATAGCTTGCGGCATTATCGTTACCATCGACATTTGTGGTCAAATAATAAGTGCCGTCTACAGCCGCTACCACCAACTCTTGGTCGTCTGTATCGCTTGTTACAACAACGACCTCAACAGGCTCACCGGATACCGTAGCGGGAACCGTAATTCTGAATTCTGTTCCCTTAATTTTGTTATCATCTTGCAATGTTTCCAACTCTTTTTCTGTCACAGCCGCGAATTTGTAGCCCGCATCCTCTGCCAAAGAGTTAGACAAAGACCCCCATTGCTCTTTCAAAAGCACGATTTGCTTTCCGTCCTTGTTGTTCTGACGAAGAACTACACCATTTGCGCTTCTCTCAGCGTACAAAACGTCCGTGAATACGTTACCTTTCAAGTTCGAGTACTCGATCGGAGCTTTCACGTTTCCTTTGTCGTCTTTTGCCAACTCACCATCCTTTGTCTCTTGATAGCAAATCTGCAAACCGAAGCCATTGCCTAAGATAGCCTTCAACTCATCGGCTGTCTGAGCGGAAGCAGCGACAGCGGTCAATGTATAAGCGGCCTCTGCATCACTTGCCGTACCATCAGCTTGATAGTATAAATTCGTACCAACAAACTTAAGACCCGCAGCGTCCGCGTCGAACGTGTCATACGTAACATCGCCTTGCTTTACAGACAATGCCTTTCCATCCTCACCAATCAATTGATAACCTACTACGCCATTCGAAAGGTTCACTTTCTTAACGGTGAAGTTTCCTTCCAACTGTGTACTACCAATAGCGACCGTATAATACTGCTCATTTAATTGAGCATCTTCCACGTTTGCGAATGTATCGGCATACGCGGAATTGAACAAGCCACCAGCCAGCAGGGCGCTGACTAAAAGTGTAGAAAACTTTTTGTTCATAAATCGAATAATTTAGTATTAATAATAGTGTTAATTAAGTACTTCTCTTTCTTTGCCTTAGCCCCTTTTTTAGAGGACGTTTTAGGCTCGCTTAAACCATCGTTTAAATGGTACATTTTTTAGGGCGCGTTTCGTTAGCTAAAATGGTTCGTAATCGGAAAAAGCAGGTTTCGTTGGCGATAGCCTATCCCATTGATAAGAAAGCGAATAAGTAGTGAAAAAAATACCCGGAAAGAGTTGCAGGTATCAAAGAAACGCGTACCTTTGCAAACGTACCATTTAAACGATGGTTTAAGCGAGCCTAAAACGTCCTCTAAAAAAGGGGCTAAGGCAAAGAAAGA
>DXEN01000061.1 GCA_019114945.1 Candidatus Parabacteroides intestinigallinarum
TCTCCATCACCTCCTCGATCGCCACCACCGTGCCATCAGCGGGAGCGATCACCAGCCCTTCCGAATCGTACGGGAAGCGCCGGGAAGGGCTACGAAAGAAATTCAACACCAAGAGAAAGAATGCAGACGAAACTGACAAGACAAAATAGAACAACGCCCCCTTGCCTACCGTATGATACAAGGTTACGTTCACGATAAACAATATCGTGAACAACGTGAGCAGCAGCCCGGTTCCTTCGCGATGTACCCTCATGTCTTTTCTTTCTTGCGCTGTTTTTACTTCGGACACGCGAAAATATTCATTTTTGCCGAATCTCAAAAATATATATCCTCATTCAACGCGCGATAGGTGTTATTTTCCCCAATTCTACATACCAAAGGTAGCCTTCCACCGAAGGATATCCCATCTCGCCAATCAACCGTAAATAATCACGCACCTGCGACAAGTAACGCTTATCTTCCCGCTCTCCAAATTTATAATCCACCACGACCACCCGGCCATCCGGATAGATCATCACGCGGTCGGGGCGGCGCGATCTTCCTCGATCAAACAAAATATCCACCTCGTTCAATACACGGGCCGATCCATCATACCAAGCGGAATCCGCCACGCACGACAAAGCCCCTAAACGTTCCGTCAAAGCGCGAGCTTCCTCACGGTCCACCACACCCGCCATACGATAACTTTCCACGGCGGCGGGAATGTCGCTCCATACACGGACACGGCTCAATATCTCGTGCATCAGCGCACCATGTTTCCGCCGGGTGTCATCGAAAGAAAGATCCCGCCCCCGCAAACGAAGCCGTAAGCGATCGTCTGGCGCGATAGAACATAGTCGTCCCATAGAGATCTCCTCCACCGGATTCTCCTCTTTCTTCGGAGAAGGACGCCACCAATTCCCCATCTCAAATACATGCTCATCCGAGAAACAAGCGGAAAGAGAGACCAACTGGTCGCCCGTACGAGTAGTGGCTATATCGGTATGCGTCCCCACCCATAACAGGCCCGCTATCGAACTGACTTTCCCCGCTTTCCCATCCTTTCCTTTTTTGGGGCAAGGCGCAAACGCGATCAGCTCTTCCTTCGAACGGGTAAAAGCCACATAGAGCGTATTTAAATTATCAATGAAAGCTCGCGACTTCTCGTCGAAATAATCCCGAGCGAAAATAGTTCCACCCAATCCTTGGCCATAACGCACCGGAACAAGACGCAAACGATCGAACGGCGCACGATCCGGATGACACCATAAGACAACGGGCTTCACCGGCTTGTGATCAATTTCCCAATCGCAAAAAGGAACAATCACCGCTTTAAATCCCAACCCTTTTGATTTATGAACAGTCAAGACGCGAATCGCGTTTTGGGTATCGGGCGTAGCGATCGTACGACGACAACCGGTCTCATCCCACCACGCGAGAAACCGCCCCATATCAGCGTTCTCCTTCTCGGCATATTCCTCCACCATATCAAGGAAGGCCTGGATAAACACCTGCTCCTCCGCAGGGAAACTGTCCGCGAAATGGCGGAACAAAGCTTCGGTCGCCTCATATAACGATTGCCGGGGCAACTCCAAAGGCTCTTTCCCGAAATAATCCTCCAACTCCTCCTCGCCGAAATTCCCCTCTAAGACCTGAAGGGCATAACCTGCCATTTTACGAAGAGTCCAATCATCCGGTGTCCGCAAATGACGCAACATAGCGATGAGAAAACGTACCGCCGATGAAGAGCTGACAAAAAGCGCATCGTCCGAGATGATATCGTAACGATAACGATCTGAAGGATGCTCCTCCTTATAGGCCAACAACGTGTCAGCCACGACAGCCCCCTCTTGATTCGTCCTCGTAAGTATCGCTATATCACACGGAGCATAACCATTATCTTGCAAACATTCGATAATTCGGGGCAGACGCTCCATCGCCTCCTGCCGCCAATCGGCACCATCATCGGTTTCGAGGAACTCAATCCGGACATGCCCTTCTTTCTCTCGAAAAGGCGGAGGAACACACTGAAAGCAATGGTCGTAAGCCCGCATAATCCGAACGCCAAGATCTCCTCTTTCTTCCTCGTTTAACGAGGATACGGCGAGAGCCTCATTGTAAAGTTCCTGGAGCACGGCAGGCGCGGCTGTAAAAAAAGCATTATTGAACTCCACGATACGGCGACAACTACGCCAATTATCCCGCAATGTTTCCTCACACGTCTGGTATTCACCAAGATCGCTCCGCACTTGCCCATCAAGAAGTCTCCAATCGGAATTACGAAAGCGATAGATACTTTGCTTCACATCGCCAACGATCAAGTTCGAGCGCTCATGCGCCAAACTTTCGGCCACTAAAGGCCGGAAGTTCTCCCACTGCATACCACTCGTATCTTGAAACTCGTCAATCATATAATGGTCCACGTACGTACCGGTCTTCTCGTAAATAAACGGAGCGTCGCTGCCATCAATCACACGACGCAACAAGTCAGTCGTATCAGCGATCAGCATGATATTCTTCTCCTCTCGGTAAACGGCAATCTGTCGAGACAAATCCGTCAGTATGCCCAACGTATAATAATAGCGAACAATCTCCTTCGCGGTCCGGTAATTAGTTAAATCCGCGAAACGCATAGCTATTCGCCTCACAAGATCATTCAATCCCTCCTCGTACACGCAACCGATAATCTGTCGTCGCGCCGCATCCATGCTTTTAGTCACATATCCATCTGGATTATCCACCAAAGCGATGAAAGAGCTTGTTGGTTCCTTCATCTCGCCCGCCGCCCATCGGGCAAGGTAGAGCAACGGCGAACGGCTACCGCCCTTAAAATCTTCCGGTTTCAAGCCAAACTGTTGAATTAAGGCTAATCCTTCTTCACCCAAGCGCCGTACCTCCGCCTCAACGGAACGAATAAGAGCAAACAAACAATCCTTATAATCCGAGAGGGCTTGCTTGTTGGCGATGTCCGCATCTACCGCATCACTAAAGGCCTTATAACTCTCCTTAAAAAGTTCGCGGCCCAATGATAAAATATCACGACGTAGATTCCAACCGCCACCCTCCTCGATCTTATCCTCGGCGAAACGCAACAGCCAACCCAACAAATCCTTATTCTCTGGACGATCCAGTTCCGCCAGCAAGCGATCCACCGCCTCACCCAATACCAATTCCTGATCCATCTCGATGCCATAACCACCTTGCAATCCAATCTCGCGGGTAAAGGCACGCATAGTTTGCTGGAAAAAACGATCGATAGTGCTAATATTAAACGTTGAATAATCATGTAGAATAGCGATTAAGACAGAACGTGCCCGGGCACGCACGCCATCCTCATCAATCGCATAAGCAGCGGAAAGGGAAGCCACATAATCCGACGGCCGACCTGCCGCCAGACGATATAATTCTTGTACGATACGGCCTTTCATCTCATCCGTCGCCTTATTGGTAAAAGTAACGGCGAGAATCCGTCGGTAAGCGGTAGGATGCGCGAAAAGCAGCGTGAGATACTCGCCAGTCAACTTATGAGTCTTCCCCGCCCCCGCCGAAGCTCTATAAATAGTCAGCATAGCATCACCCTCAGCTTTAGATAATCCGGCTCTTCGTATAACCTTCCTTCCGTAAGACTTCCAGCACCTTCTGACGGAGGTCACCTTGCACGATAATAACTCCCTCCTTTGCCGAGCCACCCACTCCGCAACGCGTCTTGAGCAACTTCCCCAAAGCAACGAGATCCGCCGCTGTCCCACGAAAGCCGGTAACAATTGTTACAACTTTCCCGCCCCGATTCCGCTTATCCAACGACACACGCAACGCTTGCCGCTCGCAAGGCAAAGTCTCCTCTTCAGGCTCCTCGCCTGTATCGTATTTAAAATCAGGGTTTGTAGAATATATCACCCCTAACCGATCTTTCCAATCGTTATTTTTCATATACACCTTTATTTCTCGATAAGCGCTACGGCGTAAGCGGATATACCTTCCTCGCGGCCAGTGAATCCAAGACGCTCCGTAGTAGTTGCTTTAATGGAAATATCATCCTCGGAGATGCCCATCACTTCCGCCAGCGTCCGTTTCATCGCTGGGATATGAGGATTCAATTTGGGACGCTGGGCGCAGACTGTAACATCGATGTTGCCCACCTCATAACCCGCATCGTGAAGGAGGCGCATCGTCTCGCGAAGCAGGATCTTACTGTCGATCCCGGCATACTCGCCCGCCGTATCAGGGAAATGATAGCCAATGTCACGCAAGTTAGCCGCACCGAGCAAAGCATCGCAGATAGCATGTATCAGCACATCGGCATCGCTATGCCCTAACAACCCCAACGTATGCTCGATACGGATCCCACCAAGCCATAATTCCCGACCGGGCACCAAGGCATGCACGTCATAACCCATTCCGACTCGTATCTTTCCCATCGCCTTGCGCTTTTAATTAAAAAGATTTTTGATGCCATCCATATCGAAGGAAAGGGAGAAACGCAGCGTCTGATCCAAGGGATTGCTCTGCACCGTACTGATAAGATATGCGGCGTCGAGCTGGAAAACGCTCATACGAAAACCCGCTCCTACGGAAAAGTACTGACGGTTACCTTGGTACTTATTCTCATAATAATAACCGCCACGCACAAAGAACTGCTGATTATAGTTATATTCCACACCGATAGAGGCCATGATTTCCTCCAACTCTCCCTTGAAACCATTTGGAGAGTCACCAAACGACTTGAAGATACCCGTAATGGGCGACATATTATTGTAATCCTCGTAGCGCTTTTCATAATCCGCCTGATCCTCGGCGGTGGAACCTTCCATCACCGGCTCGCTCGGCACGAGATACTTGCTAATATCCACGTACATACCAATCTGATTGTAGTCATCAATCGGATAGAGCAGTCCGGTACCAATCTTTAACGTTGTCGGCAAAAACTGATTGGTGTTGCCCCCATCGTAAGAAACTTTCGTACCGATATTAGAGATGTTAAAGCCGAAACTCCAAAGACACTCGCTCTGACCCAAGATAACGTATTTCTCCAAATAGCCGGCGATATCGGCGGCAAAGGCATTGTCCGGCACCATGTCCGTATCCGCCGAGGCACCCATGTCGGAACGAATATAACGCAAAGCGACCGCCATTGAGAACACATCAGACAGTTTGCGGCTATAGCTCACGTCGATTGCCATCTCATAAGGATTCAATATCAATTCATTTCCCATTCCCTGTTGCTGCGTCTCAACGACATCACCAAGCGAGAAGTAACGAACGGATGCACCAATCGCTTGCAAATCATTATTTCCGATCTTATAATAGCCTGCCAAATAAGCCAACGCCACATCATTCACCAACTTCCGTAACCAGGGAGTATAAGAAAGCGCCACCCCCGCGCTGCTATACGCAAAAGCGTACTTCGCCGGGTTCCAATATTGCGAGTTAACATCGGGCGTGGTAGCCACACCGTTATCACCCATAGAGCCACCCCGGGCATCTGGAGCTATAGAGAGCGAGGGAATCGCCGTATTCACCGGAGCGAACTGATGCTTTACATCATCTGCCCCCCCTTGGGCAAACGCGGTCGCAGCCATTATCCAGAAAAAGCCAATCGCCCACAACAAGCGAAGCTTAACAATGATTCTTCTCATATTATATATAGGTATAAATGGTTTATCTAATCATATCGTAATGTATAAAACTCTCTCACTCGCATTTTATTGCGCCAAGATGATTAATTTATTCGCTTTTGTCGCCTCTTTCGAACCATTCGACCGGATAGCGGCTTGATAAACATAAATGCCAGGGCGTAGCCGGCGACCAGCGTTATCTCGTAAATCCCAACTCACTACGTATTCCTTAAACAACTCAGACGATCCCGTACGGTTATCGCTCCAAAGAAAACGTCCTCGCATATCGAACACCCGAATTGTCACATCAATGTTCGACTCCGGCCGATTATGGCTCAAGCGAAACTCCACCTTCTCGCGAGCGGGGTTCGGTGTAGCAAGCACCTCGATCAGGTTGGGTTTCAATCCTTCTACCACCTCAAAGGCAAATGTATAAGTAGTTGAATTGTTCAAAATATCCCATACCTTGAACTCCGCGGTATGTCTCCCCGGCTCCAACGCCGGAATGGGAAATTGCGCAAGGCCTCCGCCAGAGCCATCTGCCTGCAACGCATAATAACTATTCAAGTTATAGCTAAGGGAAGGCATGCTATCGATTGTCAACATCATATCGTGCCCCAAGCTGCTCCCGGAGATATTCACTCCACTCTGATCCCACAGACGAACTACAAAGTAAGGAGTCGTATTCACCTGATCGCCCGACACGAAACTAGAGTCGTTTAAGTACAACTGCCGTATTTCCGGCCCAATAGTATCGTTATCCGTCACCTCTGCCGTTCCCCCGACCGTAAAATCGAAGAACGAGCCGTGCGCCTCTTGACTCAAAACCTCGGAATAAGCATACAGATTCAATTTCCCTTCCTCGTTGGAATAAGAGATATCCTTGGGCACCCGAAACGTGAAGCGAAACTCGCCCGCTCGAACGGAATCTTGCCCGATATAAATCGTACTCGGATAATCCAAATAAGTAAACGGATCAGAATTATTTCCCAAGGTAGAAACGGTGTCGCGGCTATCTAACACTGTCACACTCAATCCTCCATAGAAATCCGTAGCCGCATTACCGGAAGGATCTTCTATCTCTCCCTCCACTGTGACAGTCGCCAATGCCTCGAAACGAAACGGACCGTCTGCTATAGGCACACCATTCACCGCCGTCACCTTTGCCTTATAAGTCGGATAAGCGAATCGCAAAGCAGGGTCACCGATCAAGATAAAGTTTAACTTATTGGCATCGCTCAACGCCCGTTTGGTGTACATCATCGCCTCGCCCAAGGTGCGACGCTCGCTCACCTCCTGACGAAACAGCTGGTCGACTAATTCCTTATTCAGATTAAAATTATTCCCAGAGAACACCGTACGAGTCGTCGTGAAAAGCGCTATGCCACCGCTGGTCGGATTGAGGAATACCGACTCGCCGGCAGAAGTAGTCACGTCATCGAAGCGCGTAAAGTCGCACGTGGCGGTTACCCACACGGGCAAACGCGTATAAGTAGAATTCGTAATATCCGTTTGCGTCCATACCGACTCGTCCGACCAATGAGTAGTACTGCCGTGCCCTGTATAGTTAATCATCAATTGTCCATCACGCAACGCCTTCGCGATTGCGTTATGCACATCCGGATAAGTCCCAAGCCCGCTACGCTCATAAGCATCGAAATAAATCTTATTCACCAAGAATTCCGGATGCTCCTCCTCGATAAAGTCAGCCAATTGATTAGCCTGGTTGGCGTGATTCGTGGAAAAATGGTCGGCATTATTGCCATCATCGGCGATAAAAGTTACGTTATTTTTCCAAGAGCCCGGATCCTCGTTACGCATATAACCAATTACCTTGTCGACCATCTGGGTGGCCTCTGTCAGCGTCCGCACGGGAAATCGGCCGACTCCCACACACATCCGGTCCGTATTCATCCTCGTTCCCGAGTTATCCTCGAGAAAGGCGAAATAATCGTCCGTAGCATAGGAGTAGACATCCAAGGACTCCTGCGACTGGAAAGTCAAAAGCATGTTGGTTCGGTTGACATTGCGTGTCGCGTCGCTCACGCCCCGGTTATCATAAATACCATCCCCGAAAAGCAACAGGTATCGAGGCGGATTACCCAAGGTAACGCTCCGATCGTAAAACATCTTCAAGAAACGCCGGTATGCGGTCGCATCGGGCGTTCCGCTGGAAAACTCATTGTATATCGTCTCCGGGGCCACGACCTCCACGCTAAGGCCATCTTCCGAGCGATGCGCTTCCGCCAGCCGCTCCGCTTGCGCAAGCAACGCCGGGGCCGCAATGATAATCATATCCCGTTGCTCCAAGCCATGCAAATCCGAGTTAGCCACCTCACCTACCACCTCCGGAGCTGGCAACGACTGATTCGTACGCACGATCGCAAACTCCCGCAAGTCGCCCGCCGGAATCGAGAACGACAGCTCCGAGCCCTCCAAGGTCGTTTCCATCCGCTTCACGTCCGTCGGATCAGTCACGTCAAAAACGAATGTACTCGCATCCGCGTCACTAATGATGAACCGGGAAGCGTTACCGATGGAGGCCGCACTCCGGAAAAAGGTACTCGCCCCATACGGCCGCAAGGCACGGACAAACTGCATCCGGATATAATCCAAATGGACATTCTCATGGCCACTGGAACTATAAGAGACCACGACCTCGTTTGTCTCGCTCTTTTCTCCGCTCCAACGAACGGTCTCGCTCCGAGCGATCGCCCGGGTATAAGCACGAGTCCGGCTATCCACCGTCTGTATCGAGGGAATCGTCACCCGGAGCAACTCGGAACCGTTCAAGCTCAACGTAGCGACACCCGAGCCGGAGTTGACCCGTGCGATAAAACGCATCGTCACCTCTCCCTCATCATTCGTAATGCCAGGTATCGAGGAAAACGTGGAAATCGTACGCGGCCTCGCTCCGCTGAAATCCTCTCCGAAAAACTCCCGGCCGGACTGGTTCACGGAAACCAAATCCTGCTCGTGCAATAAATAATCGTCAAAAGCAGTCACCCGTACGGCAGCTCCATCCACCGAGGCCTCGAGCGGCATATCGCTCGTTTCCGTGGCATCGGTCACGAAATAATAGCCATATAAGGAATATGGATTGTTTGTATGCTCGAACACTCCGGTCGACACATTATAATCCCAGCGAATCGGTCCCCGGCCATAAAACAAGATATAATCGTCGCCGCGCCAGACCGGCGTAGCGGGCAGATCGTCGATGTAAGGCTGGCTAAAGTCCTCGTCCAAAGGCCACCCGCCATATCCATGCACGGAGACACGGGCCGGATCGGAGAACCCCATCGAACGCAAATCATCATACGATAAGCGATAAATGCCGGTCTCGTCAATCCGGAGCTTCACCCATCGCCCTTCCGACAAAACGGAGCGAGAGGCATACAAGCTGCCATCCGCCCATGCGACAGGACAGAGACACAGCCCTATCATCCACAATACTATATACCTTATTATATTCATCTTACATAAAAATCCAGCAACTTCCGCTCGCCGATGTATCCCTCCAAATGATCATCGATCTTCACGGGGCCAACTCCCGCGGGTGTGCCGGTATAAATCAAGTCGCCCATTTTCAAGGTAAAGAAACGGCTCGCGTAAGCTATCACCTTGTCCACCGAAAAGAGCATATCCGCGGTATTACCCGCTTGTACCGGCTTCCCATTAATCTCCAAATGAAAAGGCAGGCGATTGATATCGCCCACGTCCTCCAATGGGACAAAGGTCCCGATCACGGCGGAATTATCGAACGACTTGCTGATTTCCCACGGCAGCCCTTGGGCCCGTAATTTTCGTTGCAAATCGCGAGCGGTAAAGTCAATCCCCACCGTCACCTCCGCATAATACCTATGAGCGAAACGCTCGGCGATGTTCTTCCCCAAACGGTCGATCCTTACCACGATCTCGGTCTCGTAATGCACTTCCTCCGAGAAATCGGGAATAAAAAAGGGCTTCCCGTCTTTCAACAAAGCGGAGTCCGCCTTCATAAAAAGCGTAGGCTCCGATAATTCTAACGAATGATGCAACTCTTTATTGTGAGCGGCATAGTTCATTCCTACGGCTATAATTTTCATATTTGTGAATGATTCATCGCGTTCAATCGATTAAACATGACCGCCAAGTGGGCATAAATAGAAGTGTTCTGAACCACGATATGCTCTGGCACACGAATACGGAAAGGTGTAAAATTCCAAAGAGCCTGGATTCCTTCTGAGATAATCAACTCCGTCACCTCCTGCGCCTTCTCCACCGGCACGGTAATCACGCCAATAGTCGCTCCGAATTCCTTTTGCTTAGCGGGAAAATCATCCATATGAAATACAGGAATCCCGTTAATCACGCTTCCTACCAAATCGGTGCGCACATCAAAGCCCGCCACGATCCGCAAACCATACTGACGCAATCCGGTATCATGCAACAAGGAGGCCCCCAAGCTACCGACTCCAAACAAAAACGCCTTATGTTGAGCGGTAAACCCCAAGAAATCTTCCAACACATCCACCAGTGCCTGGATCTCATATCCCACACGTGTCTTACCGGCCACATTCACGAAAGACAAATCTTTCGCGACTTGGCTGGGATCTACATTGATTTCCTTTGCGATTTGGGTAGAGGAGACAAAAGCCTCCCCTTTTCCTTTCAACAATTTGACAAATGCCAAATACCAAGGCAATCTCCGCAATGTAGGCTCAGGTACTTTCCAAGGCTGTCTCATCTCATCGCTTGTCATGTCACACTTTCTTGCTGTTTCTACATCCAAGTACACGAAAATACAAAAGATTTCAGATTTATGATTTATGATTTATGAAGAACGATCCACCGGCATACATATTATTATATATAGTTGAAACGCACGAACCTCCAATCAGAAATTTGAAATCACAAATCTGAAATCATAAATAATTTATGGTTGCCGCTGGAAGTCGGCGTCTTTCGTCCACTTAGGCATCTCGTCGTTATTGGCGATTACCAAGCCAATGGCAAACATCAGGTTCATATTCTCCATCGCTCCGTCGAAATCCCACCACGACTCATCATACTCGTCATTGGGTTGATGATACCGGTAAACCTTTGGTTTCGCCTCATGGCGGGCTTTATCGACATAATCATTTCCCGGACCAACCAATACCGTCGGCACCCCTTTCTTTACGAAATTAAAATGATCGGAACGGAAATAACCTCCTCCCGGATCTTCCGTGACAATCTTCACGGTACGCCCTTGCGCCGAGGCCATCGCTACCACCAGGGCATCCGTATCGGTCTTGCCGGCGGCACGCAAGAACACATCGTGTGTCCGCTCACGCGGAGCCGTTCCGTCAAAATTCAAGTTAATAGCGGTCTTCGACAAGGGAAACAACGGATGCTCGCAATAATATTGAGAGCCCAGCAAACCGCACTCTTCCGAGGTTACCGCCACGAATACGATAGAGCGGCGGGGTTTCACGGGTAAGGATTGGTATTTTTTCGCCAGCAACATCAAGCTCGCCACGCCCGAAGCGTTATCGCTCGCGCCGTTATAGATACTGTCTCCGTTGATCGGCGTTCCGATACCGAAGTGATCCCAATGGGCCGTGCAGACCACATACTCATCTTTCAAATCCGTACCGGGCAAAACGGCCGCCACATTATGCGACTCACCCACCGACATTTCCACGTTCAATGTCACCTTGCTTTTCGCTTTCATCGTGAAACTCTTGAAACCCGGTCTCTTCGCGGCGGCTATCGTCGCGTCGAAATCCAAACCGCTTAGCTCAAACATTTTCCGGCAAGCCTCCTCCGAAAGCCAACCTTTCATGCCCAGCGCCTCCGCGTTCATCGTCTCCGAGCAGAGCGCGATATTATTCTGCACGTGAGAGGCCTGGCAAACCTTCCAGCCATAAGAAGCGGCCGCCTCGTTGTGCAACACCAACAAGCCCGCGGCCCCTTGCCGTTCCGCCTCCTCGAATTTATATGTCCAACGACCGTAATACGTCATGTTCCGTCCCCGGAATAAAGAAGCGTCGTAGAAACCGGGATCGTTCACCATCGCGATCACGATCTTGCCTTTCACGTCCACACCCTCGTAATCGTTCCAATTATACTCCGGAGCATTAATACCGAAACCGCAAAAGACATATTCCGTCGTAGGAATCACCACTTTCTCGGTTCCCCGGTTCGTCCATACCACGATATCGTCCGAGAAACGCAAGTCCATCGAGCCTTTCGCGCATTTCACCCGAATCCTGTTTTTCTCCGGACGGGTAAAAGTAGATATTTCTTTCACCGGCTGGAAATAGCTATCGCCATTCGCCGGAAGCAGTCCTAATTTCTTGAATTCATCCGCGATGTAATGGATGGTTTTCGTCTCATAAGCGGTCAATGGTTTCCGTCCGCCAAATTCATCCGAGCCTAACGTCTTGACACGCTCCTTAAAAAAGGCCAACTCCTCCTCATAGCTTTGCGCGATAGCGGATACGCTCATCGCCAGCAAGCACAAGAGCACAGAAAATAATCTCTTTTTCATATCTCTAATCCCAATTTAAATAACAAAATAAGATGTATAAACATTCCCAACGCGAAATTGGCATTTCTCTTTCAAAATAGCAACAATAAAAAAGAAAACGGCGAAGCTCACGCTTGGCCGTCTCTACATTTAACCGTTTTAAACAAAAAGAAAAAGTTAGTTAAGGCTTAGCATAAAAATACCTTACGTCTATTTACAGATTGAACAACGCCTTCTCGAAGGAAAGCGAGCAAATATAGAAAATCCGCATCATCCCACCTACTCCGCGTTCCGCTTTTTTGCTATTTTTCACAGACAAGAAATGCTTTTGTGTTATCTTTGCAATCTCATTCATCCAACGGATATTAAAAATGGCAAACTTCTACGTGAACATATTGGGGTGCGGATCCGCCCTGCCTACGACTCGCCATTTGGCGACATCGCAAGTCGTCGACTTGCGCGACAAATTGTATATGATCGACTGCGGAGAGGGCACGCAAGTGCAAATGCGCCGTATGCGCATCAAATTCAGCCGCTTGAATCACATTTTCATCTCCCACCTGCATGGCGATCATTGCTTCGGGCTTCCCGGCTTGATCTCCACCCTGGGCATGCTGGGACGGCTCGGCGAGTTGGTCATCCATGGCCCGAAGGAAGTGGAAAGCTATATGCGCCCCGTACTCCATCTTTTCTGCAAGGGATTCCCTTTCGAGGTGCGGTTTAACCCGATCGACCCCACGAAGCATACGCTAGTCATGGAAGATCATTCCTTACGCGTCTACTCCATTCCGCTCAAACACCGGATCCCTTGTTGCGGCTATTTATTCGCGGAGAAAGAGAAAGAAGCGCACATCATCCGCGAGATGACCGACTTTTATAACGTCCCTATCCGCATGATGCAAGAGATCAAAAGAGGGGCAGACTTCGTCACCCCCGAGGGAGAGGTGATTCCCAATGCCCGATTGACACGCCCCGCCGAGCCTCCCAAGCGATACGCTTATTGCTCGGACACCGCTTTCCACCCATCGATCATTCCCTTCATCGAGGGCGTGGATTTACTTTACCACGAGGCGACCTTCGCGGAATGCGACGCGGCACGGGCCAAGGAGACATTTCATTCCACCGCCCGGCAAGCGGCCGAGATCGCACGAGACGCTCACGTGAAACGGTTAATGATCGGGCATTATTCCGCCCGTTACGAGCAAAGCCTCGTCCTCAAGCAAGAAGCCGATACGATCTTTCCTCATACCATCGCCGCCGAGGAAGGTATGAAACTGGAAATATGAATTCATCAGAAATGCCCGAAGAGCATAGGCGCG
Organism: Candidatus Parabacteroides intestinigallinarum; assembly: GCA_019114945.1. Classification (GTDB taxonomy): domain Bacteria; phylum Bacteroidota; class Bacteroidia; order Bacteroidales; family Tannerellaceae; genus Parabacteroides; species Parabacteroides intestinigallinarum. The sequence goes on from DXEN01000061.1 coordinate 13,407, forward strand.
TTTTTTTAGGACAGGAATTTCAGGATATGTATTTGAAATATGAATGATTCCAATTAGTTTTGCGTGAAAATTCGATTTATAAAAACAAAAATCAATCTTTTTCAATAAATATGGAACAAATAGTATTTGCCGGCTTGTCCGGCCACGCATGGATCGCGGTACTGACGATGCTGGCGGTCTTCGCGATATTGATTTGCACGAAATTGCCAGCGGATTTCGTATTCCTGGGTGCGTTGGCGGTCTTATTGCTCACGGGAACCCTGAATGTAGAGGAGGCGTTGAGCGGGTTTAGCGATTCCTCGGTCGTGACGGTGGGACTGATGTTCGTTTTGGTGGCGGGCCTGAGCGCCACGGGGGCGTTGCATTGGGTGACGCGGAAATGCCTCGGTACGCCGAAGACCTACTCGGGGGCGTTGCTCCGCCTGATGAGCCCCGTCGCCGCCGTAAGCGCCTTCCTCAGCAATACGACCGTCGTATCGATGTTCCTGCAAATCGTTATGATCTGGTCGAAGAAACTGGCGATCAAGCCATCGAAACTTCTAATCCCACTGAGTTACGCGTCGGTGTTCGGAGGCTTGTGTACGATGATCGGCACGCCGCCCAACCTTGTCATCAGCAGCTTGTTCGCCAAGGAGACCGGGTTCGAGTTCGGTTTCTTCGACGTGGGCAAAGTCGGCATCATCTGCCTGGCCATCGGCTTCGTGATCATGATTGTCTTCCGGCGCCTGTTGCCCGAGCGGAACGAGAGTAGCGAGCAATTCAGTCAATCCAAGGAATTCACCACGGAGCTGCTGGTGCCGTCGGATTGCCCATTCATTGGCAAGACCGTGAAAGAGGCGGGATTGGCGCAAGTGGATGGCGGGCATATCATCGAGATCATGCGCTTCGACCGGGAAATCATCTCGCCCGTGCCCGACGACGAGTTTATCATGGGAGGCGACCGGCTGATCTTTACCGGCGTCCCGGAGAAATTGCTGAAGCTGAAAGCGTCGCACGGGCTGGTCACGGCCTCGGAGCACGTTTATTCGGTCTCGGAAGTCTCCAAGGATCGTACCTTGGTAGAGGCGGTGATCCCGGAATACAGTTCCTTGGTCGGGCGGACCTTCATGGGGCGGAATTTCGAGCGATTGTATAATATCGTATTAGTCGCCGTATCGCGCGAGGGCAAGCGCATCGAGGGCAGTCCGCGCGAGACGGTCATCATGCCCGGCGATTCCTTATTGATCGAGTGCAACCCCGACTTCGTCAAGCAATCGGGGACTTTGGAAAAAGACCTGGTATTGCTGAACCGCGAGGAACAGGAAATACCGGTAAGTTATAAGACGGTTATCGCCGCCGTCGTGATGGTGGCGGTGGTCTTGCTGGCGACCTTCAAGGTGATGTCGCTGGTTACCGCCTCGTTAATCGGTATCGTGGTCATCCTCGCGGCCCGCTGCTGCACGCCCGCGCAAGCGAGAGGCAGCATCTCGGGCAGCACGTTGTTGGTATTCGCCTCCTCGTTAGGCGTGGCGAGCGCCGTGGAATCGAGCGGACTGGCCGAGGCCATCGCCGCCAATATCCAAGGCTTCTGCGGGACGAATCCCTACATCGCCATCATCACGATCTGTTCCATCACCTGCCTGTTGGGAGAGTTCATCTCGAACACGGCCGCGGCCGCCATTTTCTTCCCGATCGCCATGCAGACGGCGACAGCGCTGGGCGTGAATCCGGCGCCGTTCATGATCTCGCTGATGATCTCCACCTCCAGTTTCGCGACGCCGATCGGCTCGCCTACACACCTGCTGATCTACGGCCCGGGAGGTTATAAGTTCACGGATTTCATGGTATTGGGAATCGCGCTCGACATCATGGTCGTCGTGGTATCGGCGTTCGTCGCCCCGATATTCTGGCCGTTCTAAAGGTTGGAAAGGAAAATATCGTTTATTGTTCCGGTTTATCCCGGAACAATTCGATGGTATCGCTGAATAATTGGGCGATGAAAGCGAAACGAGGATGATCGGGACGGAGGATAACGGCTACATAATTTTGAATACCGTTCTCGTCGGGGATTTCCGCTGTAAAAAGAGCGAAAGATGTTCGATAACCCGATGAGCGGAACCACGATTCGAACAGGCGGCTCCGATGCTCTTGCCGGTTGTCTCCCGTCTCGCAGATGTAGAACATCACGGCTTCTTTCCAGCGGAAAAACTCATAAATAAGTGTCAAGATAGTCTGCCTCAACTTAGGGTCTCGAGGCGACTTGCGGTGGCTTGGGTTGGTAATCATAAATTCATAGGCCTCGACATCCGGCAGAAGGTCGCTGGATGTGAAGCCTATGTTGTAATCAATTCCGTAATCGGTGATGAAATCATAAAATAAAGGTCGCCGACTCGGTGTTAACACATAAGGACTACTAGCGTTGATGCGTGCTATGTTTAATGTTACCATACTTCGAATGATGTTACATCTTCACCTGTGCGTTCCTTGATCCGGGCACGCATTTCTTGTTGCATTTGCTCTAGTAATTCCTGTTTCTTCCTTTTATGCTCTCTCATCCTCCGCCATATTTCTTCCTTGGTCAGAGGTATGCGCTCGTTTTGCGATAGTTGGTTTTGTTCCATAACGTCAGAAATCATTAGTGATTCGCAAAGATACGAACTTATTTCGTATGAATTCCTGTTCGTCACTCCGATATTTTAGTCGTTTGTATAAAAGGTCGTTATCACCATCCTCTCTGTCTTTTCGCTACGAAAAAGTCTTTCTTCGTAAGTCCGCGTCGTTGGGCTACGCGTTTGCAATAATCGAGCCTTCCGAGCGTTTAGCGTCCTCCGTTTTCCCGCGAGCGATCATTTAAAAGGGCCTTGCGACCCCTCGCAGGGTACTTTTGACCTCTTGAAAACGCCTTGCGAGGCTTAGGAAGGTACTTTTAACCCCTTGAAAATGCCTTGCGAGCCCTCGCAGGGCACTTTTAACCCCTTGAAAATGCCTTGCGAGCCCTCGCAGGGCACTTTTGACCCCTTGAAAACGCCTT
>DXEN01000062.1 GCA_019114945.1 Candidatus Parabacteroides intestinigallinarum
GGGGCACGGAGTGCATCAGCAGTTCCTCGAACATCGTGAACATCCATACCGTATGCAGGTGGATGATAAAATCGGACACCGCCGTATTGATTTCGGGATGTTTCCGCTGCATGGACGCGAACCACGCCTTGACCAATTCCGTAGAACGGTCGGTGTAATTCTCGCGGAAGCGTTCCAACGAAGAACCTTGCGCACGGAACAACAGGATTCCCATCAATGCGCGATGCTTGTCAATCAACGAAATATATTCGTCTATGCAGGATTTTAGGTATTTCTCCGACCGCATCATCATAATATCCTCACCTCGTATGCCGTGGTGTTCTTGCAGCATGGCTTCCAAAGCACACAAGACAGGACGCACCACCTCACGGAACAGTTCGTCTTTGTTCGTGAAGTAGTTGTAGATGTTTCCGACACCAACTCCAGCCAATTCCGCCACTTCGCGCATGGAAGTCTTGGAATAGCCTTTCCTCTCGAATTGTTGTCTGGCAACCGTCAATATCCGACCTCGTATGTCCTCTTTCAGCACTTGCATTTACCATGATTTTACTTTTGCAAAGGTACGGGGCTTAAGGCTGTCCGGCAATACCTATTTATTGGGATTTTATTCCTGGATTTTCCCCAGAAGTTCTGCCTGAAACACGGCTCTCTGCAACCGGATAGCAAGAAAGAATACCTACCTTCGCGGTGGAAATGGAAACTAATACTCACTTCGATATGGCACATACTCATGAACATCATCACACACACACGATTAGCTCGCTGAACGGCATTTTTATTGCCTCCATCGTGCTGAACTTGCTGTTCGTCGTCGTGGAAGCCGGAGTTGGCCTCTACGAGAACTCCTTGAGCCTGCTCTCCGATGCGGGGCACAACCTGGGCGACGTCTTCAGCCTGCTCCTCGCGCTCTTCGCCTTCCAGTTGGCCAAGCGACACCCCACCCCCGCTTATACCTATGGTTACAAGAAAGGCACGGTACTCATCTCGCTGGTCAACGCCATTATCCTGCTCGTGGCCGTAGGAGCCATTATCGTGGAGAGCATCCGTAAGTTCAGCCATCCCGTCCCGGTGGACGGCGCGGCCGTGTCATGGACGGCGGGCGTGGGCATCCTCGTCAACGGACTGACAGCCTGGTGGTTGATGCGGGGGCAGAAGAACGACCTCAACGTGCGCGGCGCGTTCCTCCACATGGTGGCCGACACGGTGGTATCCGTAGGGGTTGTCATGGCGGGCGTCGTGATTTCGCTTACGGGCTGGACGATTGTCGACCCGCTGCTCAGCCTGGCGATTGCCGTGGTCATCCTTGCTTCCACCTGGAAACTGCTCTCGGAGAGCCTGCGCCTCTCGCTCGACGGAACTCCGGAGGGCATAGACCTCGACGAGGTGCTCCGGTTGCTGGAAAGTGCGCCCCACGTGGCGGGCGTGCACCATCTGCACGTCTGGGCGCTGAGCACGACGGAGACAGCCCTCACGGCACACGTCGTAGTGGACGATTGGTCGCTGGCGGAAGCGGCAAGGGAACAAATCAAGGAGCGGCTCAAAGCCATGGGAATCGGCCATAGCACGCTGGAACTGGAAAGCCGCCGGACGCGCTGCCATAGCACGTGTTGCGACTGAGCAAACCCTTCCGGGCACTCCACGCTCCCATGCTTTGGTAATCACGTTCCCAGGCGTTGGTAGTCTCGCTCCCAGACGCTGGGAGTGTGACTACCAAAATAGACGCGGTATTTGGTATTCCTTGCCCGGTTTTTATCTCCTTTCGCGAAGGCACGGTGGCACGCGAGGGAACGCCTTTATGCCTCGGCGGGATTATTCCGTGATTTTTTCCGTTGTTTCTTGGTAGTTTTACGGATTATTCCCGATTTATTTCAGATTCGTGTTGTTATTTCGCTTCCAGAAATTAGGTAATCAAACAAATTGTATCATCATTAAAAACTGAAATGTTATGAAGAAGTGGTTATTTTTAGTAGTGTGCGCGTGTGTGGTATCGTTCGCGAAGGCGGACAACGATAAGGTGATCACGTTCGAGCAATTGCCGGCGGCGGCCCGTACGTTTATCCAGCGTCATTTCCCCAGCGAGAAAGTGGCTTTCGTGAAGGCGGAGCGGGATTGGCTCGACACCTCGTACGATGTTCACTTCATTAACGGAAGCGAGCTGGAGTTTGATAAGAGCGGCGAGTGGAAGGAGTTGGATTGCAGGCGCCAGGCGGTACCCGATGGAGCCGTACCGGCGGCGATATCGAAATTCGTCAAGGAGAGTTATCCCGACGCCCGTATTCAGAAAATCGAGCGCGACCGCTATGAGTACGAGGTCCGTTTGTCCAACTTCATGGAGGTCAAGTTCGATCTCTCCTTCAACGTAATCGATATCGATTTCGACGATTGACGCGTGCGTGCCCTCCGGGGCACGTGTATATTATGCTTCTAAACATAAAAACGCGTCTTGTGTGAGACCGGGATTATCCTTAACTTGCTGACGTGAGAACGTGCGGGGGAAAAGTGTGGTTGCAGAGCGGCTACGATTCAATCTTTTAAATGAAAATACTATGTTGATACAGCAGACGGTTAAGGATTTCTTGGGGAAAATGGCGGATGGCGCCCTCGTTCCGGACGGGGGCAGCGTGTCCGCCTTGAACGGCGCGATCGCGGCGGCGCTGACGGAAAGAGTGGCGCGCCTGACAATTGGTAAAGAAGGATACGAGGAGGTGGAAGGGCAAATGCGGACGATCGCGACCGAGGCGGATACCATCCGCGAGCAATTGCTCGCTTATGTCGACCGGGAGAGCGAGGCTTCCCTTCGCTTGGACAAGGCCTCCGCTTTGCCCTGTGGGAGCGAGGAGGAGCGAACGGCGCGCGAGCGCGAGATACAGGCGGCCACGCGGAACGCCGCCCTTGTCGCTTTGCGTGTGGCTTACGAGGTCGGGACGGTGATGGAGACGATTATCTACGTGGCGCATAAAGGTTATCAACCGGCTTTGCCGGAGGCTTGCGTCGCGATGATGTCCGCCCGCACCTGTGTGTTCGCCGCCTTATTGAGGGTGGAAACGTATTTGCTTTCCATCCGTGACGAGGCTTTCGTGGCCCGTACGCGTGAGGAGGTGGAGAAATTGAAGGAAAACACGGCTCGTGTGGAGCGGAAGTTGGCGGATTGGATGAGTATGAGGATTTAGGAAGATGAAGAGGGAGTGTGCCAATACCAGATATCGACACACTTTCTCTTCCCGCGAGCGGGGGATTATTTTTTCGTTACGATGACGCGTTGGGTAGGTGCCAAATGCTCGTTGCGATAGTTAATTTGCTCGACCACGTTTCTCGCCAATTCCTGGAAGGCCATTCCCGTAATCGAGTCCGGGTTCAAGGCAACGGGACGGCCCTCGTCTCCTCCTTCGCAGATGCTTTGCACGATGGGGATTTGTCCCAATAGCGGGATATGCAACTCTTCCGCCAGGCGCTTGCAGCCCTCCTTGCCGAACAGGTAGTATTTGTTCTCCGGCAACTCGGCGGGCGTGAACCAGGCCATGTTCTCGATCAGTCCCAGTACGGGGACGTTCACTTTCTCGCCCGTGAACATGCTGATTCCCTTGCGGGCGTCCGCCAAGGCGACCTCTTGCGGCGTGCTGACCACGATCGCCCCGGTGATCGCCAGGGTCTGGACCATCGTCAGGTGGATGTCGCTCGTGCCGGGAGGCAGGTCGATCAGGAAATAGTCCAGCTCGCCCCAGTTCGCGTCGCCAATCAATTGCTTCAAGGCATTGCTGGCCATCGCCCCGCGCCACAGCACGGCGTCGCCCTTATTCACGAAGAAGCCGATGGATAGCATCTTCACGCCATAATTCTCGGCCGGCTGGATCAGCTCCCGCCCGTTCACCTCTTCCAGATAGGGGCGGGCGTCTTCCAGGTTGAACATCTTGGGTTGCGACGGGCCGAAGATATCCGCGTCCAACAATCCCACCTTGTATCCTTGCAGGGCGAGCGCCACCGCCAGGTTGGCCGCTACGGTACTTTTCCCTACGCCGCCTTTGCCGGACGAGACGGCGATGATGTTTTTTACTTCCGGCAGCAGCTTGTCCGGTTCCGGGCGGGCGAGTTGCTTGGCTTTCACCGTGATATTTCCTTTGATGTTCACGTCCGGACTTACATAAGTCAGGATGGCCGTCTCCGCGGCTTTCACGACGGAGCGGATGAACGGGTCGTTCGGCTTCTCGAACAATAAAGAGAAGGTGACGTTCATCCCGTCGATACGGATATTGTCCTCCACGAGTCCCATGGAGACGATATCTTTCCCCGTGCCCGGATAGCGTACGTTGCGTAACGCGTCCAGAATCAATTGTGGATAAAGAGTCATAGCTATTTATGATTTATGATTTCAAATTTATGATTTATGATTTATGAGTAGTGTCTTATCACATTGAAATCATAAATCATAAATCATAAATTATAAAGTTTTCATTTTTCCTTTGTTCAATGCGCTTCGTCGGCTGCGATTGAAGCTGCGGTACGCGTCCGGCTCGATTTCTATGTCCGGCTCCACCAGTGTCTCCCGTTCCTCGCACACGAAGCGGATGTATTTGATGCTTAGCCCGCGCTCCAACCATTGTTGCTCATAATACGTCTTGATGGACAAGATGGGGTCCACCCATTCCGAGTGATATAAATCGTCTGTGTTGAACAGGATGGGATAATGGTTCGCCTCGATCATCGCGAGCGTGTAGGTGTACATGAAAGGGCTGTCCGTCTTGAGGTGGATAATACCATCGCCCGAGAGGATTTCCCGGTACATCCGCATGAAGCGGGTGCTCGTCAGCCGTTTGTTCACCTTCTTCATTTGCGGGTCGGGGAACGTGATCCAGATCTCGGCCACCTCGCCCGGCGCGAAGAAGTGGGCGATTAGCTCGATGCTGGTGCGCAGGAAAGCCACGTTGGTCATCCCGCTCTCCAGCGATTCTTTCGCTCCGGTCCACATACGCGCTCCTTTGATGTCCACGCCAATGAAGTTCTTCTCGGGGAAGAGCTTACCCAGCCCCACGGTGTATTCTCCTTTCCCGCAACCCAGTTCCAGCACGATCGGGTGGTCGTTGTGGAAGAAACGCTCGTTCCAATGCCCTTTCATGTCGAAGCCCTTTTCTTGCAGGGCCGCGAACGGATATTGGAATACATGCGGGAAGCCCGCCATATCGTCGAATTTCGCTAACTTATTTTTTCCCATATCGCGAAGATAGCGAAAAGTCTGTTGACAACGGGTGCGAGCGGTAGAAAAAAGAAAGAGGCACTTATCGTTAAGCGCCTCTTTTGTCTCGTGCTCTTCCTCTTGGACTTGAACCAAGGACCCTCTGATTAACAGTCAGATGCTCTAACCGACTGAGCTAAGGAAGAATATGTCTTCGTTTCCGGTCTCTCCCGGCGTCGTACCTTTGTGCTCTTCCTCTTGGACTTGAACCAAGGACCCTCTGATTAACAGTCAGATGCTCTAACCGACTGAGCTAAGGAAGAATATGTCTTTATTCCCGGTCTCTCCCGGCGTCGTACCTTCGTGCTCTTCCTCTTGGACTTGAACCAAGGACCCTCTGATTAACAGTCAGATGCTCTAACCGACTGAGCTAAGGAA
>DXEN01000063.1 GCA_019114945.1 Candidatus Parabacteroides intestinigallinarum
GCCCTGCCGAACCTCGTGGTGAAAGCGGATTATACGACCCGCCGCATCGGCGATGGCAAGTACACCAGCGAGAACGAGTTCAGCCTGGGCGTCGCTTACGTAGGCTGGTTCTGGAGCAAATAACAACATAGATAATATATACTAATTACTCAACCATTAATTAATAAACAAATATGAAGAAAAAAGACTTTTTCTATTCGACCGCATTGGCGGTATGTATGGCGTTCTCGATGAGCGCTTGTAGCGAAGACGACCCGGAACCCAATCCCAATCCCAATCCGAATCCGGGAGATGATGACGAACCTACCGAGGTAGTGGACGCGTACGACCTGGATTATACGGCGGACAACGCCGCGGCGTGGGGCAACTACATGTATCACACCGCCCTGCTGCTGGACCAGGACGCGAGCAACCTGTATAAGTACTGGACGGAGGACTACAAGGGCCAAGGCCCGTACGCCACGATGTTCAAGGACCAGACCGGTGGCGATTATCCCAGCCCGCTGGCTTGCATCGAGGAGATGATAGAAGGCGGTATGTGGAACATCGCCAACGAGGTAGGCACGGCGAAAATCAAGGACCCGTACGACCTGTACGTGGGCGGCAACCAGACGGAGGGCCTCTATGCCGTGGAGTCGTGGTTCAGCTGGCACTCGCGCGACGATTATACCAACAACATCTTCTCCATCCGCAATACCTACTACGGGCGGATCGACGATAACGACGTGGCGAAGATCGACGGCAACCTGGACGCTTACGCCTCGTACGCCGATTTCGACGACGAGGGCGACATCGCCGAGCATTCGCTCTCGAAGCTGGTCGCTTCCGTGAACCCGGAGCTGGACGAGGCTATCAAGACGCAGATATTCGAGGCGGCCAAGGCCATCCAGGCCATCCCGCAGCCCTTCCGCAACAATATCGATAGCGAGGAGGCCGTAGCCGCCATGACCGCTTGCATCACGCTGGCGAATACGTTGGACAACGACTTGCTCTCCTTCGCGAACAACACGCTGAACGACCCCTCGTACGCCGAGGCGCTGGACGCCATCGCCGAGCAATTCGTGGACGCCGTGGTATTGCCCACCTACGAGGAGCTGCAAGCGCAAAACCACGCCCTGCTGGAGGCCGTGAACACGTTCCGCGAGAACCCGAGCGACGACAACTTCGTGAACTGCTGCAACGCCTGGATTACCGCCCGCGAGCCGTGGGAGAAGAGCGAGTCGTTCCTGATAGGCCCGGTCAACATCGAGGGATTGGACCCGAACATGGATAGCTGGCCCTTGGACGTGGACGCGATCGTCAACCTCTTGAACTCGCAGAACTGGGACGAGATGGAATGGAGCGGCGACTTCAACGAGGATAGCGAGACCATCGGCGCGGCCCAGAACGTACGCGGTTATCACACGCTGGAGTACCTGCTCTTCAAGAACGGGCAGCCCCGGACGGTGAATCAATAACATAAATAGAAATGAGAAGCAATAGGAAACAACTATATCTATTCGCTTGGGCGTTGTCGATGGCGCTCGTCCTCCCCGCTTGCGAGGAGGACGATAAGATGGACATCGATACGATAGAGGTGCCGGACGGTTACGCGCTTTCCGCCGGTACCTCCACCGTATTCCTGCGCTCCTCCATCGCCTACGACACCGAGGCCGACTGGGTGACGGGCACCTACGCCAGCCGCTTCACCAACGGCGACGGGCTGTACGACGACGTGAAGACGCAGGCCGAGGGCCTCGGGCCCGTTTACGCCGGCTACTCGTGCGGCAGCTGCCACCGCAACGCCGGGCGCACGCGCCCCACGCTGTGGAGCGAGGGTGGCTCGGGAAGCTACGGCTTCTCGTCGATGCTGATCTATATCACGCGCAAGAACGGCGCGATGTTCCGCGACTACGGACGGGTGTTGCACGACCAGGCCATCTACGGCGTCGAGCCGGAAGGCAAGCTGCGCGTCGATTACGAGTACCAGACCTTCGCCTTCCCCGACGGGGAGACCTACGAGCTTTGCAAACCGACCTACACCATCACGGAGTGGTACAAGGACAGCATCGCGCCGGAAGACCTCTTCTGCACCGTGCGCGTCCCCTTGCGCCACGTGGGCATGGGGCAGATGATGGCCATCGACACGAAAGAGATAGAGCGCCTCGCCGCCCAAAGCAACTACCCGGAGTACGGCATCAGCGGGCGCGTGAATTACATCACCGAGAAAGGCGTCACGGGCGTGGGCCTCTCCGGCAACAAGGCGCAACACCTCGACCTGACGGTCGAATTAGGCTTCTCCAGCGACATGGGCCTCACCAACAGCCGCTACCCGGAGGAGATTTGCGAGGGGCAGGCGCAAGTGAGCCAAGGCAGCATGATGGGCCTCGCCTACGACCAATTAGACGTCTCGACCGAGGACATGGAGGACGTGGACCTCTACATGCAGTCCCTCGGCGTGCCGGCCCGTCGCAACGTGAACGACCCGCAAGTCCAGCTGGGCGAGCGGAAGTTCTACGAGGCCAAGTGCCATCTGTGCCACGTCACGACGCTGCACACCAAGCCCGGCGGCTCCGTATTGCTGAACGGCACGCGGCTCCCGTGGCTCGGCGGGCAGACCATCCACCCCTACTCCGACTTCCTGCTGCACGACATGGGCTCGGAAATCATGGGCGTGGGTCTGAACGACAACTACGTGAGCGGCATGGCCCGCGGCAACGAGTGGCGCACCACGCCCCTCTGGGGCATCGGCCTGCAGGAGACGGTGAACGGGCATACCTATTTCCTGCACGACGGCCGGGCGCGCAACCTCGTGGAGGCCATCATGTGGCACGGCGGCGAGGGCGAGGCCTCGAAGAACCTCTTCAAGAATATGACGAAGGAAGAGCGCGACGCGCTCATCGCCTTCATCAATTCCTTGTAACGGCGAGGGGCCACCGGCACCCACGCATGGGTACGCGTCGTCCCCCTTCGTGAGGCACTGTTATACCCCATACATGGGTGTTCACCGATACCCATATAAGGGTATCAAGATAGAAGATAATATCGAGAAAACGAAGAACGATAAAAGAAAGACATGAGACATTTCGTACATTACATCATCGCCGCCCTCCTGCTGCTCCCGCTGGGGGCGAGGGCGCAATACGAGGAGGGCGCCGAGAACGGCGTCGTCTCCCTGGCGGGGAAAGAGGGCTTCTCCATCGCCACGAAGAAGGGCGACTTCGTATTCAAGCCCTATATGCTGGTGCAGACCAGCGCCAGCGTGAACTATTACGACGACGAGGGGCTCGACCCGGCGTACAACCAGGACAACGTGCACAACTCAGGCTTCGCCGTGCCCTACGCCATCCTCGGCTTCACCGGGAAGGCGTTCGACCGGCTCACCTTCAACCTCTCCATCAACGCCGCCGGGAGCGGGGCGGGCATCCTGCAACAGGCGTGGTTCGACGTGAAGGTGCGCGAGGCGTTCGCCATCCGCGTGGGCAAGTTCAAGACGCCCTTCTCGCACGCCTACCTCACGACGCTGGGCGAGTCGCTGATGCCCACCCTGCCGGTGTCGCTCACCTCGTCCGTCATCATGCCCTACGTGCTCAACGCCGTGACGCCCAACATCGGCCTGGGCTTCGACCTCGGCGTCGAGATACACGGCTTGGTGAAAGACCGTTGGGGCTACGAGGTGGGCATCTTCAACGGGGCGGGCGCCTCCACCAACTCGGCCACCAAGACCTTCAGCGACGATTGGCACATCCCTTCCCTGCTATATGCCGGACGGCTCACCTACATGCCGCGGGGCGTGATGCCCTCCAACCAAGGCGACCCGCGCCGCCTGCATGAGGACAAGATGCTGTTCGGCCTCTCCGGCTCGCTGAACGTGGAGAGCGAGAACGAGAGCACGAACGACGCGCGGGTGGGCGCCGAGTTCGCCTGGCTGAAGAACCGCCTCTACGTGGGCGCGGAGATTTATTACATGAACGTGGGCTTCACCGACCGGCAGAAGATAGACGAGAGTTACAATTATCTGGGCGGCTACGTGCAGGGCGGCTATTTCGTGACAAACAAGATGCAGCTGACGGCCCGCTACGACTTCTTCAACCGCAACGGCATGGCGAAGGACGGCTTCCTGAACATGCCGGCGGTGGGCTTCAACTACTTCTTCACCGGCGTGAACCTGAAGCTGCAAGCCATGTACCAGTTCATCGGCCGCACGGGCCACGACACGCAGCTCGACCGCGACAACGACGACCTCGGGCTGGCGATGCACTCCGGCACGGTCCTGCTGCAATACACGTTCTAACGAGGGAAAGGGGTAGGATATGAAGCGAGATACGATTTCATTCTTTGTCCTTCTGTTGTCGCTCGCGATCGGTACGATCGCCTGCGACGACGGTCGGATTTACGAGGAAGAGCGGGTGGTCGTCCGCGAGGGAAGCGTCGTGAGGCTGACCGCCACCGTGACCGGCAGCGATAGCTGGCCCGCGGGGTACAGCCTCGTCCTCGCCGGCTTCGAGGAGGGGAACGACTACGCCCAGCTGGCGAAAGGCCTGGGCATCGCCAGCGACGGCTCGGTATCGCTCACCTTAGGGGGCGTGACGAGCGACATCGACCGGCTGGAGATATGCGTGATCAACAAGCTGCGGAAGCGCGTGGCCAGCTTCTACCAGACCGTCGCCGAGCAATCGCCGGACACGGTCTACATCAACGCCGGGGCGATCGACGCCAGCCTGTTCACCGCCATACAAACGCAAGTGTTCGACACGAACTGCGCGAGTTGCCACGGGGCGAGCACGGCCGCGGCGGGCGGGCTTTTCCTGACGGACGGGCGAAGCTACGAGGCCCTGGTAAACGTGCCGGCCATCACCTCGCCGGAGGGCAAGCCGCTGGTCGCCCCGGGCGACGCGGCGGGCAGCTACCTGATGGACGTCCTGGAGGAAGGCGCCTCGGCGCATTACCACGTGGATATCCTATCGGGCCATAGCGACGCGCTCGCCCTCCTACGCGATTGGATAGAGGCCGGGGCGCCGGAATAGTAATGAACTCCGAACGATAATAATAGGATTAAACTATGACAGTAAAAACATACGATTCTTTATCGATACAAATCCAGCTGAGCCGCTTCGCCGCGAAGCATGGCGTAACGGAATACCACGTGATGGCCACGGTCACCAACCCCGAGCTGTCCTTCAACCAACAAGTGGAGAACCTGCGGAAGGCCTATTCCGCGCTGATGGAAGAGGAGGAGACGCGGCTGGCGATACCCGTATTCCGCCGTTACTTCCTGAGCGACGCCGCCAACCAGGCGGACGCGGTGATGGAGTGGGAATGCGAGAACGCCTTCTGCCCGCTCTCCATCGTGCAACAAGCGCCCTTGAACGGCACGAAAATCGCGATGTGGACCTATTTACAGACCAGTATGCAGGTACAGACTTACGGCTCCGGACTGCTGGAGGCCCGCCACAACGGCTATCGCCACCTGTGGGGAGGCGGTGCCTGCAACAAGGCCGCCAACCCGGAGTACCAAACCCGCCTGCTGCTGAACGAGTACGTGATGCAGCTGATGAACCAGCGTTGCACGTTGGCGGCGAATTGCGTCCGCACCTGGTTCTTCGTGCGGGACGTGGACGTGAACTACGCCGGCGTGGTGAAGGCGCGCAAAGAGGTATTCGTGACGCAGAACCTGACGGAGAAGACGCACTACATCGCGAGCACGGGAATCGAGGGTCGGCACGCCGATCCCTCCATATTGGTGCAGATGGACACGTACGCCGTCGACGGCCTGGAGCCCGGGCAACTCCAATACCTCTACGCCCCGACGCACCTGAACCCCACGTACGAGTACGGCGTCACCTTCGAGCGGGGGACGACCGTCACGTACGGCGACCGCAAGCACGTCTTCATCTCCGGCACGGCGAGCATCGACAATCATGGCGAGATCCTGCACCCGGGCAACGTGCTGAAGCAAGCCGAGCGGATGATGGAGAACATCACGGCGCTGTTGGCCGAGGCGGGCGCCACGCCGGCGGATATCCTACAGGCGATCACCTACCTGCGGGACCCGGCGGATTACGCGGTCGTGAAGCGCTATCTGGACATCGCCTATCCGGATATGCCGCGCCTGATCGTGCTGGCGCCGGTATGCCGTCCCGGTTGGCTAATCGAGACGGAATGCATCGCCGTCGTCCCGGCGAAGTCAACATTCAAACCGTTATAAAATTGTTTATTATGGAAGAAAAAGAAGTATCTTTGGCCACTCGATCATTCAGACGAGTCAGAAAAAAGAAGCCTATGTATAAGAATGGAATATATCGAGAGACCGACAAGATGAGCGACCTGATTTGCGAGAACTACCCGATGGTGTTGGTAATGAGCCGCTTCGGGATCGCGCTCGGATTCGGCGAGGAGAATATCGGCGAGGTGTGCCGCCGGAACGGCGTGGATGCCTATACGTTCCTAACGGTGGTAAACTTCCTGGCCGAGGACGTGAACCTGCCTGTCGAGCCGGTGAGCGAACGGCTCTCCATCGAGAACCTGATCCGCTACCTGCACAACGCCCACGATTATTTCTTGAACTTCCGCTTGCCGCATATCCGCCGGAAGCTGGTGGATGCCATCTCCGGTTGCCCGGAGGACGTGGTGTTCGTCATCACGAAGTTCTTCGACGATTATGCGGAGGAAGTCAACAAGCATATGGCTTACGAGGAACGCGCCGTATTCCCCTATGTCCGGAATTTATTGGCGGGGCAGAAGGATTCCAAGTATAACATCTCGATCTTCCGCAAGCGGCACGACCAAATCGAGATGAAGATCACGGAGCTAAAGAACATCCTGATCAAATACTATCCGGGAAAGGGCTCGAACCTGCTGAACAGCGTCTTGTTCGACATCTTCGCCACGGAGGAGGACCTGGCGTCGCACACCCGCGTGGAGGACTACCTATTCGTACCGGCCATATTGGCTTTGGAGAAGCGATTATAAAACGAGTACCGATGAACACGAATATCAAGATAGCGATAGTAGAGCCTTCCGCCATCGTCCGGACCGGGTTGGAGAACCTATTGAGGCGATTGCCGGGGATGCGCGTCCAGTTAGTCGAGATCCCGATCGAGTCGCTGACGGACTCGTTGCGCCTGCACAAGCCGGATTTGCTAATCGTGAATCCGGTGGTGCCGGGTTATTTCACGATCGGCCGCCTGAAAGAGGAATCCGGTTGCTTGGAGATGAAATGCGTCGCCTTATCGTACCAGCCCGCCGATAGCCACCTCGTGCACGCGTACGACGAATGGATTTACCTGTGCGATAGCCCGGACGATATCCAGCAGAAATTGGAGCGCCTGTCCGGGGAAGAGCTTCCCGAGGAAGAGGAAGAGAGCGACGAGGAGCAACAGACCTTGAGCGCCCGGGAAAAAGAGATTGTCGTTTGTGTCGTAAAAGGCATGACGAACCGGGAGATCGCCGATGGCTTATGCCTCTCCACGCATACCGTCATCACCCACCGCCGCAACATCGCCCGCAAGCTGCAAATCCATAGCGTCAGTGGTCTGACGGTCTACGCCATCGTGAACAAATTGGTCGAGCTAAGCGACATCAAGCGATAACCGCTCTCATAAGCCCAGTTCCACTTGGAAGCGGAGCTCCCACCGGTTATAAGGGTCGAGGGCCTCGCTTTTGTGGTTGTAAGAGGCATCCGCCTGGATCTTCAAGCTATGCCCGATCAAGTACTTGGTGACGGCCACCGTCGTTTGGTTGTAATGCTTGTAGCCAATAATGGGCCGTACCTCCTTATCGGGGAACAAGGTGGAATTGCGAAGCGCCACCTCCCAATTCTTCGGGAACAAATAACTGGTCTGCACGTTCAAGCCATTACCGGTATACACGCACGTCTCCGGAGCGCCGGCGAAAAGCGGCCGGTCGGTCGCACGCCCCATAAAGTCGGTATAAAAGGCGAATCCCTGGTATTTCAAGATGAAATCGACGAAATAAGCATGCAGGTTACGCGTCTCGCCACTCGGGATAATAGCGCCGTTCTGCCCTTGCAGGCGGGTGGTCTTGTCGTTGTAGGAATAAGCGCCGGCCACCAAGACCTTCACGGTTTGCTCCCGCTCGAAATCACCTTCCGTCACATCGCCCAACGATTTGAAACGCCCAAAGGGATAGAGCTCCAAACGCCCGGTATAGGCGAACCCGGCATTGTCGCCCGTGCTCCAGTTGCGTCCCTCGCCCAACGTGATGGAGCCTTTAGCCGAGATATTGAAATCGCCCGCCAAGGCCTTGTAATACTCCCCGAAGAAACCGAAGTCGCGATCCAAGTTGAACTCCGAGTTCACGATACTCCGATCCACGAACTGCAAAGCGCTGGACGAGTTGACCCGTGCCCGGTTAGCCTTGATCTTCGTCTGTCCGAAGCCTATATTCCACGTAGCGTTCGGCATATAATAAATCATGGCATCGCGCACGATATTCATATTTCCGTTCGGCAAGGTCTTCGCGTCGTACGAGGTGAATCCCAACTGGATCGAGTAAAGCAATTTCGGGGAGAAGATATATCCATCGAACCGCAAGCGGAGACGCTTCACCCGGGCCTCCGTGTCGTTCAGCGAGAAATCCTTGTCGAAACCCAATGCCAACAAGTTCTGCATCCGAAACCGGATGGTCATCTTATAAAGGTTGTTCTGTGGTTGGAAAGTCAGTCCTTTTCCTACCTCTATATTCGGCATATTACGCAATCGCTCTAAAAGCTCCGGGTCTTGGATCGCCTCGTATTCCAACGTGGAGTCGTTGGTCAGGAGCGTGATTTTCCTCATGAGGTCGCCTTGCGCCGCGACGTATGTATGACCACAAAATAACAGGAGAATCGCGAGCGAGATGTTTCGTAAATTCATGTTGCGAATGGATTATTTCAATGTTTGCCGCGAAGGTAACAAATATTCTTTATTCTTGAAAACGCCCTTATATTACAATTCCGTTACAAACGAGAACGGCAACAAGGAGGAAAGAGCGCGGCAAGCCATTTCACGATATCGTAATATCCGTTTCACGCGAATGAAATATGTTTCGCTTTATTTCGCGGGAAAATTAAAATACGCACAAATGAAAAAGACGATTGTTTGGACGGCCATTGCCGCTTGTTTGTTTACGATGGATGTGTTTGCCCAGAAAATCAAGGGAAGCGATACATGCTTGCCACTCACGCAAACAGAAGCGGAGTATTTCATGAACAAGGAAAAGAACGCTAAGGTGACCGTGACCGGCGGAGGCTCCGGAGTCGGTATCTCCGCTCTTTTGGAAGGCACGACGGATATCGCGATGACCTCGCGCAAGATGAAATTCGACGAGCGCATCAAGCTGCAAGAAGCCGGGAAGAAAACAGAGGAGGTCGTGATCGCCTACGACGCCTTGGCGGTAGTGGTTCATCCCTCCAATCCGGTGTCGAAGCTGACCCGCGAGCAATTGGAGGCGATCTTTACGGGAAAGATACGAAACTGGAAGGAAGTAGACGGACCGGACATGAAAATCGTGGCCTACTCGCGCGAGACCTCTTCCGGTACCTACGAGTTCTTTAAGGAAAGCGTCCTGAAGAACAAGAACTATAAGAACGGCATCCTGAGCATGCCCGCTACGGGAGCGATTATCCAGAGTGTCAGCCAGACCAAAGGCGCTATCGGTTACGTAGGCTTGGCTTACTTGAATAAAGCCGTGAAGCCGCTCCATGTCTCTTATAGCGCCGGCAAGAGTTACGTAGAGCCATCGCTGGAGAACGCCACGAATAAGAGTTACCCCATCATCCGTCCCTTATTTTATTACTATGAGGTGAAGAACGCCTCGAAAGTACGGCCGTTTATCGATTATGTACTGTCACCCGAAGGGCAAGAGCTTGTAAAGGAGGTGGGATATATCCCGGTAGAATAAACCAACCGAAAGAAAGCTTATAAAAAGGGCCGCGTCGAAACATCATGAATCACGCGGCCCTTTTATATATTATATAAGGTAAGATACCATCAAATCACATACAGCGAGCTGATAGACTCTCCGCTGCATACACGACGGATCGCCTCGGCGAACATATCGGCGATGGAAAGGATCTTCACTTTCTCGCATTTCTTCGCGTAAGGGATGGAATCCGTAAAGATCATCTCCGTCAAGGCGGACTGATCCACACGAGTGGAAGCGGGGTCGGACATCACGGCGTGGCTGGCGATAGCGCGCACCGACTTGGCGCCGTTCTCCAACATCAAGTTAGCGGCCTTCGTAATCGTTCCCGCCGTATCGACCATATCATCCACCAACAAGACATCCAAGCCCTTCACGTCGCCAATGATACGCATCTCGGCCACCTCGTTCGCCCGCAGGCGCGACTTGTGGCAAATAACCATCGGCACGCCCAGATATTTCGAATAGCTGCTGGCACGCTTCGTACCGCCCACGTCGGGCGTGGCGATGCAAAGGTTGTCCAACGGAAGCGACGACTTGATGTACTCCAAGAAGACAGAGGAAGCATACAGGTGGTCGACCGGCACGTTGAAGAAGCCCTGGATCTGGTCGGCGTGTAAATCCATCGTGATCAGCCGGTTGATACCCGCCGTGCTCAACATATCGGCGATCAGCTTCGCCCCGATCGAGACACGCGGCTTGTCTTTCCTGTCTTGGCGTGCCCAGCCGAAATAGGGAACGACCGCGATGATGGAATGCGCTGAGGCGCGTTTAGCGGCGTCAATCATCAGGAGAAGCTCCATCAGATTGTCGGAATTAGGGAATGTGGATTGTACCAAGAATACATCCCTGCCACGGATCGACTCCTCGTACGAGACAGAGAACTCGCCATCCGCGAAATGCTGGATGTTCATCCGTCCCAGAGGGCATCCTAAACTATTGCAGATTTTCTCCGCAAGATACCGGGAATTCGTTCCCGAAAACACCAAGAAAGGAGTTTGTGCGCTCATTATACCGAAATTTATCTTTAATGATTAGCTATGAATTATGACGCGAAAGTACAAAACTTATTTAACAATAACCCGCCCATATCAAGAAATCTTCCTATCTTCGCGGCTGTAATGAAGCAGATTCTTATATTATCGCCCGTATCCATGAGAGTTTTCCCGGTCAACCCTTCCCCGACCGGGCCATGCGGGTATGTCCTTATGAACATCTAATCAATACATAATTACAATGGAATTCTTAATCGACTTTATCTTGCACATTGATCAGCACCTGATCGAGATCGTACAAGATTATCATGCGTGGGCTTACGCGATCCTTTTCGTGATTATTTTCTGCGAGACGGGATTGGTGGTGACCCCCTTCCTGCCCGGCGACTCGATGCTGTTCGTCGCGGGAGCGATATCGGCGCTGCCCGGTATGCCTATCGACGTGCATTGGCTGTCGCTCAGCCTGTTCGCCGCCGCCGTGCTGGGCGACTCGTGCAATTACATGATCGGCCATTTCTTCGGCAAGAAACTCTTTAGCGATCCCAACTCCAAGATCTTCAAGCAGAGTTACCTGGACAAGACGCACGAGTTCTATAAGAAATACGGAGGCAAGACCATCATCATCGCCCGTTTCGTG
Organism: Candidatus Parabacteroides intestinigallinarum; assembly: GCA_019114945.1. GTDB lineage: Bacteria > Bacteroidota > Bacteroidia > Bacteroidales > Tannerellaceae > Parabacteroides > Parabacteroides intestinigallinarum. Next base: position 11,536 of record DXEN01000063.1, read on the forward strand.
CCCATCGTGCGCACCTTCGCCCCCTTCGTGGCGGGCATGGGCAAGATGCACTATTACTATTTCATGCTCTACAACGTGACGGGTGGCGCGCTCTGGGTGGCGCTCTTCTGCTACGCGGGATACTTCTTCGGCGACCTGCCTTTCGTGCAGCAGAACCTCAAGATCCTGATCGTGGCGATTATATTCGTCTCCATCCTGCCCGCCATCATCGAGGTGGCGCGGGCGAAAATGAAGCACGCGAGAGAGACAAAAGAGATTCAATAGATTATTCATCATCATAAACATCAAAATTTCATCGGTATGAAAAACTCTTTTTTTAGTCGGTTTACCCCGAAAGAGCCGAAGTTCTTTCCCCTCTTGAAACAATTGTCCGAGATCCTGTCCAGCGCGTCCGACCTGTTGGCGGAAAGCCTCAAGCACGACTCGCCCGCCGAGCGCGCCGAGTTCTACAAACGAATCAAGGATCTGGAGCGGGATGGCGACAAGCTGACGCACAAGATCTTCGACGAGCTGGGCACGACCTTCATCACGCCCTTCGACCGCGAGGATATCCACGACCTGGCCTCTTCTATCGACGATGTGATTGATGGCATCAACAGCTGCGCCAAACGTATTCACATCTACAACCCACGCCCCATCTCCGAGCGCGGGAAAGAGTTAGCCCTGTTCATCCAGGAGGAGGCCGGCTATATCCACAAGGCGATGGACGAGCTGGAGACGTTCCGGAAAAAACCGGCCGCGCTGCGCGGATACTGCTCCAAGCTGCACGATATAGAGAATCAAGCCGATGACTTATACGAGTTGTTCATCAAGAAACTTTTCGAGGAAGAGAAAGATTGCATCGAGATCATCAAGATCAAGGAAATCATGTACGAGCTGGAGAAGACGACCGACGCCGCCGAGCACGTGGGCAAGATATTGAGAAACTTCATCGTCAAATACGCGTGACCTTATGGAACTATTAGTGACTATCATCGTCCTCTCCCTGATATTCGACTACATCAACGGCTTCCACGACGCGGCGAACTCCATCGCCACTATCGTATCGACGAAAGTACTCACCCCCTTCCAGGCGGTACTCTGGGCCGCGTTCTTCAACTTCGTCGCCTTCTTCATCGCCAAGTACATCATCGGCGGGTTCGGTATCGCCAACACCGTGTCGAAGACCGTTTACGAGGATTATATCACGTTGCCCATCATCCTGGCGGGTGTCATCGCCGCCATCATCTGGAACCTCTTCACGTGGTGGAAAGGTATCCCCTCCTCGTCGTCGCACACGCTGATAGGCGGGTTCGCGGGGGCGGCCATCATGGCGAACGGCTTCGGGGCGATCCAAGGAAGTATCATCCTGAAAATCGCGGCGTTCATCTTCCTGGCGCCCCTCATCGGCATGGTGGTGGCGTTCGGCTTCACGCTCATCGTGCTGTATAGCTGCCGGCGGGCGCACCCGCACACGGCGGAGGTGTGGTTCAAGAAGCTGCAGCTCGTCTCGTCGGCCCTGTTCAGTATCGGACACGGCTTGAACGACTCGCAAAAGGTAATGGGTATCATCGCCGCCGCCTTGATCGCCGCACATTCCGAGGGTTTGGGCATGGGCATCCATAGCATCAACGACCTGCCGGACTGGGTGGCGTTCTCCTGCTTCACCGCCATATCCTTAGGTACCATGTCCGGTGGTTGGAAAATCGTGAAGACGATGGGAACCCGCATCACGAAAGTGACACCACTCGAAGGTGTTATCGCGGAGACGGCGGGCGCCTTCACGCTCTACCTGACAGAGTTCCTGAAAATACCGGTCAGCACGACACATACCATCACGGGAGCCATCATCGGCGTGGGCGCCACGAAACGCCTCTCCGCCGTGCGATGGGGTATCACCCAAAGCCTGATGACAGCGTGGGTATTGACCATCCCCGTGAGCGCCTTGTTGGCGGCCGGGGTCTACTTCATCGTCAACCTTTTCTAAACCGCCGCGAGGCCGAAAAGAGAATGGCCCGACCGGGTGGCGACCACCACTCGATCGGGCCTTGTTATTTACACCCGCATGTAGCGCGAACTACACCTGCGTGTAGCGCGAGCCACACCTGCGTGTAGCGCGAACTACACCTGCGTGTAGAGCGGACTACACCTGCGTGTAGCGCGGACTACACCTGCGTCTTCATCCGTCACTCAAACGTGAATTTCAGCATCCGCCCCGAGTAGCCGGGTATTTTCACCCGGTAGGGATACGCCACCGTAAGCGTGCTGACCGTTCTCTCCCCCGTCAGCAAGTCGGTCAGCCACGCCGGCTTATTATCCTCGAACCCAAGCGCTTGGAACGCGTCCTCCGGGATATTCACCAGCACGCTTTGCTCCGCGCGGTCGAAATTCGCCACGACCAGCAGCACCTCGTTCGCCCATTTCCGCAAAAAGGCGTATTGCCGGTCGGCGTTGAAATAGGGGTTCTTTATATTCGCGTACATCAAGTCGTAGAAAAGCCCCCGCGTGATGACCGGCTCCGTCCGCGCGGCGTTCAGGATGCTCGCGTAGGTGGAGCGCAGCGCGCGCTGGGCGGGCGACAGCTTGGCGCCGTCGAAGCGCTTGCCGTTGACCCAGTTCCGCAACGTCTCGACGCTCCAATAGTCGAATATCGTCGTCCGGCCGTCGCGTCCGCTGAACCCCTCCTCGTCCATGCCCCGCTCGCCCAGCTCTTGGCCGGCATAGAGCATGAACGGGTTCGTATTCATCGCAGCGGAGACAATCGTGGCCGGGATTCCCGGCAAGGGGCCGCCGGCGAAGAAGTCGGAGGCTATCCGTTGCTCGTCGTGGTTCTCCAGGAAATTCAGCATATTCCGCTGGATGCCCTCCAGCGCCTGCCAGCAATGGGAGATGCTCGCGGCGGAGGCGTGGCCGCACATCACCGCCCGGAGCGTGTCGTACAGCCCCACCTTGTCGTACAGGTAATCGAAATGCCCGGTATACAGGTAGTTGCGGTACTCATCCGGATTATAGACCTCGGCGATGAAGACGACGGGGCTCAGCCTTTTCACCAGCGGGATGACCCAGTTCCAGAACTCGACCGGCACCATCTCGGCCATATCGCAGCGGAAGCCGTCGACGCCTTTCCGGCTCCAGAAGAGCAGGATTTCCAGCATCTTCTCCCACGTGCTGGGAATCGTATCGAAATGGCACACGCCCCCGTTCATATAGTCCACGCCATAATTCAGCTTGATGGTCTCGTACCAGTCGTTCTGCGTGGGATGCGCGTCGAAATGGTTGTTCCCGGTCACCTTGGCGGGAAACTCGCTATACGCGAAGTCCTCCTCCCGCTGCGGGTCGAAGCGAAGCGTCAGCGTCTGCCCCGGCAGGTAATAAAAGTTATTGTTCACGTCGAATGCCTTCGACACGTTGTCCGTCTGCCCCAAGTCCTCGATGAACGCCTCGCGGGCGTCCGAGTGATACTGCCGGGCGACATGGTTCGGCACGAAGTCGATGATTACCTTCATTCCCGCCTGGTGCGTGCGCTCCACCAGCTCCTCGAACTCGCTCATCCGGTTGTGGATGTTATCCGCCAAGTCCGGGTCCACGTCGTAATAGTCCTTGATGGCGTAGGGCGATCCCGCCCGTCCCTTCACCACGGCGGAATGATCCTTCCGGATGCCGAAGATCGTGTAATCCGTCGTCGTGGCGTGCTCGATGATTCCCGTATACCATATATGGGTAACCCCCAACTCCTTGATCCTCTTCAATGCCAAAGGGGTAAAATCCGAGAACTTCCCCACGCCGTTATCGATCAGGCTCCCGTTTTTCATGGGAGACGGCCGCTGATTCCCAAACCAACGCGGGAATACCTGGTAAATCACCATCTTTTCTTTTTGTTCAATCTTGCTCATCGTATTTACGTTTTTACGGGAAAGCGCCCAAGCCGAGATGGGGGTTATGACATCTCCTTTTTCTTTTTCGCCGCGATCGCTTTCACCAAGGTTCCATATTTATTCTCACTCAAGATTCGCTCGAAAGCGCGGACGGCCGCGGTATAGCCGATATCGCAAATCTCGTCCACGTTGTCGAGGTCAAACGTCTTATACAAGCCGAACTCCTCCGCCTCGATCAAGACATCGCATAGCTCACGCTCCTCCAGCGTATTGGCCCGGAACATATAATGGTAGGAGCGCTCGGCGATGTGCAGCAGCGTCTGCTTATATTTCAGCGGCACCAGCGGGCTCACGTTCACCCCCACTACCCGCTCGCATTCCTCCCGGATCAACGATACGGGGAAGTTATGAAACAATCCCCCGTCCACGTAATGGATGCCATCGATCAGTACCGGGCTGAAAAGTATCGGTATGCTGCACGAGGCGGTGACCGCCTCCACGATCGGCCCCTCGCGGAACTCGTGGCTCACGCCATGGTCCAGGTCCGTGGCGACTATCACCATCGGAATCCGCAAATCCTCGATATTCCGCGCCCGGAAACTCCGCTCCAGGAACTGACGGAAACGCCGGCTGTCGAATATACCGGTCTTCGGGATTTGCAACCGGGCGAACTCGGAAAACTCACGTCCGGTAAAAAGCGCCTGGATCTCGGCGGACGAGTAACCATCGGCGAACAAGGCGCCCATCAAGGCGCCCACGCTTGTCCCCGCGATAATATCCGGCATCACGCCACACTCCTCCAGCAGCCTGAACACGCCAAGGTGCGCGAAACCTTTCGCCCCTCCTCCGCTGAGCGCCAACCCCAATCCATAGGGTTTTCGGTTCGTTTCCTCTACCATAATATCTCCTCAACTCTTAATTCAGCAGCAAATATGACGCTTTTTTCTTTTATAATCCTTATTATTCTCAAAAAAGTTTCCGGTTTCTCTTATTTTCGTTACTTTTACCCGTGAAGTATAACACTAAATCAAACCATATCATGATTACAAGTATTTTCTGGATTATTCCGCTGGCGTCCATCCTGGCGCTGGTATTCGCTTGGATCTTCTTCCGGCAAATGATGAGAGAGAGTGAGGGAACGGACGCGATGCGACGTATCGCGTCGTTCGTGCGCGAGGGAGCCATGTCCTACCTGAAGCAACAGTACAAGGTCGTGGCGATGGTATTCGCCGTCCTGGTTATCCTGTTCGCGATCATGGCCTACGTTTTCCATGTACAAAACGAATGGGTGCCGATCGCCTTCCTGACCGGTGGTTTCTTCTCCGGCTTGGCGGGTTTCTTGGGGATGAAGACCGCCACGTACGCCTCCGCCCGTACCGCCAACGCCGCCCGAAACTCCTTGAACAAAGGTTTGCAGGTGGCATTCCGGAGCGGCGCCGTCATGGGATTGGTCGTTGTCGGATTAGGCTTGCTCGATATCTCTTTCTGGTATATCCTGTTGAATGCTTGTATTCCGGCCGAGGCGATGGACCCCACCCATAAATTAAGCATTATCACCACCACGATGCTGACATTCGGCATGGGCGCCTCCACGCAGGCGCTGTTCGCCCGTGTGGGAGGTGGAATCTACACGAAAGCGGCCGACGTGGGCGCCGACCTGGTAGGCAAGGTAGAGGCGGGTATCCCGGAGGACGACCCCCGCAACCCGGCGACCATCGCCGACAACGTGGGCGATAACGTGGGCGACGTAGCCGGCATGGGCGCCGACCTGTACGAATCGTATTGCGGCTCCATCTTGGCGACCGCGGCCTTGGGTGCGGCGGCATTTGTCTCTACGGGCAGCGTCGAGCTGCAATATAAGGCGGTTATCGCCCCGATGCTGATCGCGGCGGTAGGTATCATCCTCTCCATTATCGGAATCTACGCGGTACGCACCGACGAGAACGCCACCATCAAACATCTCTTGAAAGCGTTAGCGGTGGGCACCAACCTCAGCTCGGTGCTGATCGCCATCTCCACCTTCGGTATATTATACTTGCTGGGTATGGACAATTGGTTCTGGATCAGCTGTTCCGTGGTTGTCGGCCTGTTAGTGGGCATCGTCATCGGACAAGCCACGGAATACTACACCTCGCAATCCTATAAACCGACCCAACGGGTTTCCGCTTCCGGATTGACGGGACCCGCCACGGTGATTATCTCCGGATTGGGCTTAGGTATGCTCTCCACGGCGATTCCGGTGATCGCGGTCGTAGTGGGTATCATCTGCTCTTTCCTATTCGCTTCCGGATTCGATTTCTCGAATATCGCCATGGGACTATACGGAATCGGCATCGCCGCCGTTGGTATGTTGTCTACCCTGGGCATCACCCTCGCGACCGACGCGTACGGACCGATCGCCGACAACGCGGGTGGTAACGCCGAGATGTGCAACCTCGGAAAAGAAGTGCGCAAGCGTACCGACGCGTTAGATTCGTTGGGCAACACGACCGCCGCCACGGGCAAAGGTTTCGCTATCGGCTCGGCGGCCCTGACAGGTCTGGCGCTGCTGGCCTCTTACATCGAGGAAATCAAGATCGGCTTGGCCCGCTTGGGCGAGACGGCCTTGACCTTCGCGGATGGACGCTCCATCGAGCTCTCGAAAGCCTCCTTCTCCGATTTCATGATTTACTACGACGTAACCCTGATGAACCCGAAAGTGTTGGCCGGTATGTTCCTCGGCTCCATGATGGCCTTCATGTTTTGCGGACTGACGATGAACGCCGTGGGACGTGCCGCCGAGCATATGGTAGAGGAGGTACGCCGCCAGTTCCGCGAGATCAAAGGCATCCTGACCGGCGAGGCTCAACCCGATTACGCGCGCTGCGTAGCGATCTCCACGAAAGGCGCCCAGCATGAGATGGTACTGCCGTCCGTACTGGCCATCATCGCCCCTATCGTAACCGGATTCATCTTTGGCGTTTCCGGTGTCGTAGGTCTATTGATCGGCGGCTTGAGCACCGGCTTCGTATTAGCCGTGTTCATGGCGAACGCGGGTGGCGCCTGGGACAACGCGAAGAAACACATCGAGGAAGGCAACCACGGCGGAAAAGGCAGCGAGGCACATAAGGCGACCGTCGTTGGCGATACGGTAGGCGATCCGTTCAAGGATACCTCCGGCCCGAGCCTCAACATCCTAATCAAATTGATGAGTATGGTGGCGATCGTCATGGCCGGCCTGACCGTCGCTTGGAGTATCTTTTAAACGATCTTTATGAGCCATGGCTACCATCAAAGTCAAATTCAGACCATCAACCGTGCCCGGGAAAGCGGGCACGGTCGTTTATCAAGTAATCCATCGCCGGAAAGTCCGGCTCTTATCAACCCATGTACGGATGCTCCCCGCACGGTGGGAAGAGTATCAAACGGGAACACTCCCCGCGGATAACTCTCCCCAACTCTATCAAATAGAAAGAGGATTGAAACGCCTGAAAGAGATCGTACGCTCGTTGGAACAGGACGAACAACCTTACAGCGTCGACGATATTACGGAGCGTTACCACAAGAAAGATCTCTCCCCTTCCCTTTTCGAATTCATGCGGCAAATCATCAACGACCTGACCCAACAAAACAAATTCAGCACGGCACACAACTACCAAAGCACGATGAATAGCTTACGCGACTTCGCGCACGGCGTCGAGCTTATCTTCGCCGATCTCAACGCCACGTTCATAGAAAAATACGAGGCGTGGCTATCAAAGCGCGATCTTTCCCGCAACACGCTTTCCTTTTATATGCGTATCCTGCGGGCGACCTACAATAAGGCGGTCCGGGCGGGATGGGCTACGCAAATGTATCCTTTCCAAAACGTCTATACCGGTATCGAGCGTACCCGCAAACGAGCCGTGCCCGAATCGACTATCGCCCGGATCTCCCAACTGGAGCTGCCCCCTAATTCCCCGTTATCGATGGCACGCGACCTATTCCTGTTCTGCTATGGTACACGGGGAATGTCGTTCGTCGACTTGGCGCACCTACGGCCATCGGACATCCGAGGGGGTGTCATCCGATACAACCGCCGCAAGACCGGACAACGCATGGAAGTACGAATCGAGAAACCGATGGCGGACATCTTGAAGCGTTACAAGCGATCCAACGGGAACCCCACCCCTTTTCTTTTCCCCTTACTGACGGCAAACGACCAAGCGGCCCGATACCGGCAATACCAAACAGCGCTGCGCCAGTACAACCGGCTGTTAGGACAATTGTCGCGAATGGTGGAAGCGGATAGCGGCATCACCTCCTATGTAGCGCGCCACAAATGAGAATCACCTAAAAGTAAATCTGTAAAACATTGAATTTCAATAATATAATAAGAATAACAAAAATCCGAATAACAAATAGGTAACATACTGATTGAAAATAATGTCTTATCAAGAGCAAGAAGGTTGGCTTGTCAGATGTACAAAGGTAGTGGATTCAACTTAATTTTTTGCCTTCCAAAAGAAAAAGTTTCGGTCTTTGTTACTGGTGCTTGTTGGAGGACTTGCTCGGATGTTTTGTTCTTGCTTGATCATACAAGCTGGAGTCTAATAAGTAAGTTTAGAGCATTCTTGTATATGTAGTACAAGGAACGGAGTAAACCTATTGATGCATTCCTTCTGTGATGAACATCAGTCCTAATAATTAGGTTTAATGGCATCTTGTATATATAGTACAAGGACTGAGTTAAACTTGTTGGCGCGGCATTACTTCATGTGGAAAGGTTTAAGAAGATAGGTTTTGTTAGAGTCTTGTATATATGGTACAAGGAATGGACTAAACCACTTTGCCAGTTGTACCAGCCTTTCTTTTTTGGAAGGCAAAAAACACTGTTCAGACTTTGACCTTGATAACTTCGCTGAGGTTTGTGGAATATTGGGCTGACTTGTGTTCGCATTTCAGATGCCAGCGTTTACCCGTACCCTGGACTGCCACTTTTACGGTGTTGAAACCATTCCGTCGGTTAATGGCGTCAATGGCTGCTGCAAGACGGGCCTGTTTGTCACGGTCGATTGTGTCGAAAAGGATGGTCTGCACTGCGGTGTCGGGAGTGATGTTCCACACGATGACACCTGCTTTTTTGTAGTAGTACTTGCCATCCTCACGCCATTCGGCACGGAGTGCTTGGACGGCTGCGGCTACCAACTCCAACTGGTCGTTGGTGGGCATAGGCAACGAGACGGTGCGATTGATGGTGTGATTAGGCATATCGTTTCGGAAACGGCTGGTGTAGGCAAATACGGTCAGTTGGCTGCAACGGCCCTTTTGCTCCCTCAGTTTGCGGACGCACGAAGCGGCAAAGTTGGCCACAGCTTCTTCCACCACTTTCAACTCTGACAAGCCGTTGTCTGGGAAACTGCGGCTGGTACAGATGCTTTGTTTTTCGGGCAGTTCGCTGATGTCTATGCAATTCTCGCCACGAAGTTCCTTCCATGTCCTTACACCTGTGACGGTAAGCAAACGCCTTACCCTGCTTTCACTCCACTGCGTGAAATCCCACGCCGTCTTGACACCATAGTACGCCAACTTTTTTGCCGAACGCCTGCCAATGCCCCACACGTCGGCGATGTCAAAGCCTTGCAACGCCTTGACGCGCTTCTCTTCGGTGTCGATCAGGCAGACACCCTCGTAGCCTTTGTATT